>JAYVBN010000139.1:0-10041 GCA_043750455.1 Bacteroidia bacterium
GGAAAAGATGCTCCTGAAGTAGATGCTAGTTTCCCATCCCCTCAGTTTAATCATGTTATCGTTGCCGTACCCAATAAACAAGATACCATCTGGCTTGAATGCACAAGTCAAACAAATCCATTTGGATACCTCGGCACATTTACCAATGATCGATACAGTCTGTTGGTGAATGACGAGGGGGGTCATCTGGTGAAGACCACTTCTTATGCTACTGATCAAAACAAAAGGGTTCACGTTTTAGATGTTGTCATTGAAGCGAATAGTAATGCTACTGCTACTGTGAAATCCGAATATTCAGGACTTGAAAGTGAAAAGGATGGATTAAACTGGATGCTCAACCAATCGGCTGACGAACAGAAAAAATGGATACAAAAAAACACGGAAATACCAAGCTTTGACGTATCCACTTTCAATATCAAGGGTGAAGGAGATAAAATACCATCAATATCACTAGGTATGACCTTGAATTTGCCCCGGTATGCCTCCGTCAGTGGGAAGAGAATTTTCTTTGCTCTAAATCTTATGAATAAATCCTCTTTCTTACCATCAAAGAATGAAAATAGAAAAAATCCTATTGTAGTAAGAAATGGCTACGTCTCAGTCGATTCTATTACCTATCATTTTCCAGAAGGAATAGTACCTGAAGTTTTGCCATCACCTACCCATCTACATACAAAATTCGGTGAGTACGATACCGAAATAAAAATGGATGAATACGGTCTCCATTACATACGAAGAATCAAAATAAAACCAGGATCCTTCCCGGTTGATACATATAATGAATTTGTAGAGTTCTATCGAAGCATCAACAAGGCTGACAATGCCAAGGTTGTGTTGCTTAATAAAACATAGCATCTACTTTTCCTTTCGCTTAAAAACCAAATCCGAATTTTGAACCTGAATCATTCTACTGTAGAGTTCTTTCAAATAATGATATTCATCTGAAGAGTACAATGGTTTACTTATATTCAATAAGCTATTAATCATCACCTTATTTCCTACGTTTTGAATTCCGAATAAGTATCGACCACCGCCATTAGGCAAGACCAGAGCCGCTTTTTCCGGCAGTTCCGTTAATTCAAAGTCCGCGGGGTATTCAAACGAAACCGACAATGATTGATCAACAGGTGCCCCATAATCAACCGGGTAAAGCCGGATGGAAGATTTGAATGGATTTTCCTTCAACTTTTGATCCAGGAAAGGATTGAATAATATGTAACCAACATCTACATCCCCATCCATTTCAATTTCAAAGTTCTCAATCAATTCTTTTGAAGAATCGTCACCATTTACAATTTCTAACTTTAGAAGCTGGTGGCCTATCGCCTTATCTTTTAAACTTTGAAAATATTCCGTCTCTGTGTTAAATGAAGCTATCTCCTTTCTTCTGTCAATTGCCTCATATCCATAATAAGCCTTTTGCAAAGTTCCTGTGATAACTCCATCATCATTTAATTTTAGATTATATGATGTGAATTTTTTTTGTTTGACCGATGGCTTTAATTCAATCCAATAGGATTGTTTGTCTCCTATAACTCTGCCCTTTCCGTTGAGACATCGAATAGGAATGGTGCCAAATGGCATAAAATCATCCACGGCATCAAGCAGAATGGTTTTACCTCCAAGGTTAAGTTTTGCAATAACGTAATTAAAGTCAGTGATTACAGGATGGATTTCTATCGGAAATCCATTTTGTCGGGTTGATAGTATAACAGGTTCTACGTTGAAGCCAGCATACTTAAGAGCTGCAATCAAGGTGAGATTGATATCTCCTACATTTCCTTTCCTGGTGTCAAAAGCTTTTTTTATTCCAAGCTCGCTAAACATTCCATAGACCTCATCCCAGGTATACCAATGCTTTACAAAGCCAAATATTTTTTTGGATTTCAATAATGAATCTGACTCCCCTACCAAGGCAAGTTCCATATGATCACCAACAATATCTTTGCCTCTCTTTATCTGAAGTCCAAACTTTTCATTTGTTTTTAATTCCAAGTCAGCCGATTTCCAATCTTTAGTGAATTTTTCTACACGACCATCAAAGTGTTTGATTTCTGATAATTCATAATTTATGGCGGACAAAAAATTTGACTTGGCTGTCATAAAATCTTCTTCTTTAAAAGCCGGCACATCCAGCATTGCATATTTACTTCGCGAGCAATCAGCCCGACCGTTGTAAAAACAATCTCTAAGCACTTCACTATCATTTTTGCTTAACTCTAAGAATCCTTTAAGGGTGGTGTTGTATGTATAAGTAGCCGGGATGGTAGACCAGAATTCACTTTTTACCTTGGGCAAATCAGATTGAAAATTCCAAGTTCGGAAGTTGAAAATAAATGGTGATTCCAAAATATATTGATACTCAATCACAGATCCCACTCTAACATTTGGGATGGCAACCTTCTGCTGATCCCAGTTTTTATTAGTCTTCTCTGTTATTACGTCCTTGAAATCAAGCTTGGTTTCCCGCATAGAGCCGCTTTCAAAGTTAAAAGACGATGCTTTAATCGACCGAATCTTTTCAATGCTTCCACCCGACCTATACAAAGGAATTATGACGGTCGCCTCCTCCACACCTTGTTGCTTTAAAATCTTTATTTTAACATGGTAGTCAAATAACAAGTTATAGTCGTTATCATCTTCTATAAATGCCTCACCGAACTCTTGAAGTACTACTGCTACAGCGCTTGTATCTTTTTCATAACGCACCATGTCAAGATCACTGTAAGTCGCTTGCCCAAAAGGAAAACTATTGTCCTGCGAAAAAGAAGATGTTGCTAATAGTATAAAAAGAGCAGAAAGTACAGATCTACTTGTCATAGTTTTCTTTTATTACAAAAAAAGCAATTTGTGAATGAGGTTCGTCAACTCTAAAACGCATGACTTATTTCCAAAAGAGACGTGTACCATCCATCAAAATCATTGAATGTTGACTCGCGATTTCATTTAATTTACGATCACAATATAAATACCAATATGAAATATTTGATTCTTTTCCTTTTAATTAGTTTTCGAACATTTAGTCAACAACTCGCCCCGCTCACCGTTGAAAAAATCATGCGCGACCCTAAATGGGTGGGCGTTGCACCTACTAGTTTGAACTGGTCGGAAGATGGTAAACAACTTTATTTCAACTGGAACCCGGATAAAAATCCTGGAGACTCATTATACTTCATCTCACTTGTCAATAAAACTCCGCAAAAAGTTAGTGCTCTTGTGCGAAGATCCCAGCCCTCTACTTTCGGGAATTACAATCTTGCCCACACGAAAAAATTGTACGAAAAAAATGGTGATCTTTTTTTATTGGATATCCTTACAGGAAAATCAAATCAAATTACAAACACACTTGATCGCGAATCCAATGCGGTGTTTTCTCTCGATGAAAAAAAAATTGTATTCAATGCTAACGGCAATCTTTTTAGCTGGGAAATTTCGTCTGGAGCTTTCGCGCAACTAACTGATTTCAAAAAAGGAACAAAAAAAGCTGACGCAAAATTAAGTGAACAGGAAAAGTGGCTCAAGGCTGATCAGCTTGCTTACATTGACGTATTGAAACAACGAAGTGATAATAAGAAAGCATTCGAAAAGATGCAGAAAGCTGATCGACCAAAACGACCAAAAGAAATCTATTTGGATGAAAAAAATATAGATAACATTCAACTCAGTCCCGACCAGAAATATATTACCTACAGACTTTCCAAAAATGCCAATCCAAAAAGTACAATCGTACCTAGCTATGTTACTGAATCTGGATTTACAGAAGATATATCCTCACGAACAAAGGTAGGCCCAGTACAAATTGCATCAGAATTCTTCGTGTATGACATTATTAAAGACACTGTATTAACTGTAAAGGCAAATGACATTCCCGGCATCTTTGATGCACCAGAATTCACCAAAGAATATCCAACAAAAAAAACCAAAGACGATAACCTGCCTGCCGGCAAGGCAGGAAAAGAAGTTAAGCCTGAGCCACGCGCTGTGAGCATGTCAGGTTTAAGCTGGTCTGCAGATGGGAAAAATAACGTCATCGTCATTCGTTCCCAAGACAACAAAGATCGCTGGATTATGTCACTCGATTTGGCTACGCAAAAATTAAAACTAATCGACCGTCAACACGATGAAGCTTGGATTGGCGGACCGGGCACTGGTTTCTTTGGAGGCAACTCTTTGGGTTGGGTGAATGACAACACGATTTGGTTTCAATCTGAAGAGTCAGGCTACTCACATCTTTACACATATAATTTAGCATCAGGAAAAAAACAAGCTCTTACTTCAGGAAAGTACGAAGTGCAATCTGTTGAACTTTCATTAGATAAGAAATTTTTCTACGTCACGACAAACGAAGTTCATCCGGGCGAAAAACATTTTTACAAATTGCCCATAGCTGGTGGTAAAGCGGAAAAATTAACATCCATGACGGGTGCCCATGAAGTGACTTTATCACCAGATGAAAAATGGATTGCCTATCGCTATTCTTATAGTAACAAACCTTGGGAACTCTATATTCAAGAAAATAAGGCAAGTGCCAAACCTCAACAAATCACATCATCACTTACCGATGAATTCAAGTCATATGCATGGCGCGAGCCTGAAGTCACAACGTTCAAAGCACGCGATGGAGTTGATGTTTATGCGAGAGTATATAAGCCTGTCAATCCAAACGGTGCTGCTGTTGTGTTTGTACATGGAGCTGGGTATTTACAAAACGCACACAAGTGGTGGAGCAGTTATTTCCGCGAATATATGTTTCATAATTTATTAGTCGACAAAGGCTACACTGTTCTTGATTTGGATTATCGTGGCAGTGCCGGTTATGGTCGTGATTGGAGAACAGGCATCTATCGTTTCATGGGAGGAAAAGATCTGACTGACCATGTAGATGGTGCTAATTGGTTAGTAAGTAACTTTAACGTTGATCCTAAAAGAATTGGAATATACGGAGGATCCTACGGTGGCTTCATTACATTGATGGGCATGTTCACTACGCCAGATGTGTTTGCGGCAGGAGCGGCACTAAGACCCGTAACAGACTGGGCTCATTATAATCATCCTTATACAGCCAACATTTTAAATGTTCCAATTGCCGACAGCATTGCATACGCGAAGAGTTCTCCGATCTATCATGCCGAAGGATTGAAAGGTCATTTATTAATCTGCCACGGCATGGTGGATGTGAATGTACACTTCCAGGATGCGGTACGTTTGCAACAGCGACTGATTGAATTAGGGAAGGACAACTGGGAACTTGCTGCCTATCCGGTAGAAGATCATGGTTTTGTAGAGCCCAGCAGTTGGACAGATGAGTATAAAAGAATTTTAAAGTTGTTCGAAGAGAACCTGAAGAAGTAATTCAACTCAAATTAACTAATTTCGAAATATGACTACATCCTCGAAGATTCTCATTGTTACTGGTGATTCCGGTGAAAGCTACGAAACCCTTTATGCAATGCATCGCATGCAAGAGGCCGGTTATAAAACAGCTATTGCATCAACATCCGTGAAGCGGTTGAACCTGGTTATTCATGAGTTCGAACCCGGCTGGGATACCTATAAGGAAAGTAAAGGCTATCAGGTTGAATCTGATATTTCCTTTGATGAAGTCAATTCCAATGATTATGAAGCAGTCATTCTAATCGGTGGACGGGCACCAGAATATTTGCGCAACAATGCAAGGGTGATTGAAATCGTTCAGCAATTCAGCAAGAGCGGCAAGTATATTTTTGCCATTTGTCATGGTATTCAGATTCTGGTAACAGCGGGCTTAGTGAAAAATAAAAAGATCACCTGTTATGAGCATGTCAAATTTGAAGTTGAATCCTGCGGTGGCCACTATGTTTCTACCGATGAAGCGGTGCAAGACGGGAAACTGATTACCGGCAAAACCTGGCAATCACATCCTGAGTTTTATCGGCTAGTTTTTAATTGCTTAAAGGATTAGACCAAGGTCGATTTATTGTTTGACCTTCAAATCCGATTAAACACTCTACTCTTCAAAAAGAGAAATTAAAAATGTTAACTTTATCAAAACAACTTTATGGACGTAGCCACAAAATACAAAATAGTCGAGAAGATCATTAATAGTGAAGATGAACTCTTACTTGGTGAAATAAAAGATTTGCTGGCGGTCTCGGAAAAAGACTTTTGGAATGATTTAAGTGAACCTACAAAAAATTCCATTAATCGAGGACTTGAAGATTCAAAAAAAGGATTAACAAGGCCTCATGATGAAGTGATTTCCGAAATGAAAA
Source organism: Bacteroidia bacterium (assembly GCA_043750455.1). Taxonomy (GTDB): domain Bacteria; phylum Bacteroidota; class Bacteroidia; order Cytophagales; family Cyclobacteriaceae; genus ELB16-189. Next base: position 6,252 of record JAYVBN010000139.1, read on the forward strand.
ATCGGTTTCTAAAATCATAGTATGACTCTTTCGGTAGAGTGGACAAAAGAAGCAGAAATAACTTACTCATCTATCATATTAGCAATCGGAAACCGATGGTCACAAAGAGAAATTGAAAACTTTATAGCACGAACTGAGCAAGTAATACATCTCGTTGAAAAAAATCCACTCCTCTATCCAAATTCCAAATCAATAGGTATACACAGAGCGGTTATCGCCAGCCAAACCAGTTTATACTATCAGGTTCTTGACAACAAAGTTGTACTCTTAAGTTTCGAAGACAACCGTCAAAATCCGGATAAAATAAAGCACTAATCATTTCCCATACCTCTTTCTCAACACCTCCATCATATACGCATTTATAGCCCACTGGTCGGCAACTGGCTGTCGTGAATAGGGCAAAGTTTGCATGTAGTCAGCAGGTCCAAACTCAGTGAGAATAGTCATTCGCTTGCCCTCTCTTCTTTTTTGTTCTACAACTTTATCCCACCAGGCAAAGTGAGCCTCTACTGCATTACTCCATTCCGGTGCGCGCGGATCATTAACCTGTGGGCCTTCGGCATGGCCTATTCGAGCATGGATGTGATCCGTTCTGCTCAAAGCTAATGCGATGGTTTCTTCCTGATCGGCCAGCAATGATTCATGAACGTTGCACCAATGAGAAATATCTAGTGTGAGCCGCAGAGCAGGAGTGCTCTCAATGAAATTGCGCGTAATGGGTGCGGAGTATAATATTCTTCCACGATGTGTTTCGTGATAAACGAGAACGCCACTATCCTTAGCTACCTGATAACTATAGTCAATAAGTTTTTTGTTGGCCTCATAACTAAAAAAATCTTTTCCTGAATGGCAATTGATGTAAAGGGGTTTTGATTTGACAGCCGTTGATAAGGCTTCCTTAAATTGTTCTACGTGTTTTGCTGGATCTTTATCAGAGCCGGCAACCAAAAAACCATACTGAAGATTATGCTTCTTCATGGCCTCAAAAAATTGAAATCTATTTTCTTCACCCGGAAACCACACCTCAACACCATCATAACCAGAAGCTTTAACTTTAGAAGCAAACTCCTCCCAACTTCCCTCAAAGCCCCAATTAGTAGCCAGCAGAATCAGAGAGAAATTTTCAGCAGGAGAAGTACTTACAAATGGTTTCGCAAAACTTTCCAGGGCGCCTAAGGCAATGCCCGCTCCCAGTGTTGATGTCGTTGCCATAAATTGTCTTCGGTTAAACATGTGATTTACACTAAATTCTAAAACACAATTTCAATTCCCTTCTCCTTCACCATATTGTTAATCACTTCTAAATTACTACGAATGGTAGTCTTTACTTTGATAAGTTCCTCATCTACTATTTTAGTCAACATTTGTCTGACCTCTTCTCCTTGTTTTGTTGGGGGAAAATCTCCTTGTCCCTGCTCCACCATTAAATGCGCGAGGCGGTTATTTATTTTTATTCCGTAGTTGAGTGGATCTTGAACACTTCGGTTTTTTGTTTGATGGATGCTGTTCTCCATTTGGCCAAGCTCTTCCTCAAACTTCTTTATTCGTTCTGCTGCATCTTTATATTTTTCGTCCGTTCCAATCTTATTTTTAAGATAGGTCAAATCATCTCGGGTTTTGCGAATATCGATTACACCCTGATTGGCTTCACTTACTTTGTCGCGGACTTTCACCAGAAAATCAAATTGAGCTTGAAACTCCTCTTGCGTAGTTGTGATGCGAGGATCTTTCAAAATTTCAAAGTCTTGTTCCTGCGATTGGCCACCAACGGTTAACCGAACTTTGTAATTACCGGGCACTGCTTTTGGGCCCGTATTAGGCGATCCATAATATACCATGCCAGGAAAAGTTTTATATCCCGGATGTCTCATATCCCAAACAAATCGATTGCCTCCTGTTTTCACCGTAAGCTGTTCTGTCTTTTCTTTTGCTTTGCTTGAGAATGACTTAATCAATGTTCCGTTAGTTTCCAAAAATTCTAACTTCACTTCTGATTTTTCATCAATCACTTTCACGAAGTAATGCACCATCACACCACCAGGATGATTTTCGCCTTCTCCTTTGCGCTGTTCGCGATAGCCTCCTTGATTAGGCATGCGATAGCTTTGCATCGGCTTAAACAAAACAACATCTTTGCCCACCATGTCTTTATTTAATTGATGCAAAGCAGTGAGGTCATCGATCATCCAAAAACTTCTGCCATGCGTGGCCGCGATGAGGTTGTCATTCTTTATTGCAAGATCGGCAATAGGTACGGGCGGAAGATTCAATTGAAATTTATTCCAACTGGCACCATCATCAAACGAAACCCACATACCTTTTTCTGTACCAGCATACAACAAGCCCTGACGTTTAGGATCGGCTCGTACTACGCGGACGAACTCTTCCTTTGGAATACCTGTAGTAATCACGTTCCAGGTTTTACCATAGTCATTAGTCTTGTATGTATACGGTGTATTGTCACCAAATTTATAAGAAGTCGCCACTGCGTAAGCACCGCCTTTCACAAATGGGTTTACATCAATACTGTTCCACATATTATACTTAGGCGACATGGATGGTGTAACGTTCTTCCAATTCTTTCCTCCATCAATAGTCACATGAATCAATCCATCATCGGAGCCTGTCCAGATTTCATCTTTGGTAAAAGGAGATTCGCTGATTACAAAAATGTTGGCATAATATTCTGCACCGGTATTGTCTTGCGTTATCGGTCCTCCGGAAGATTTAATAGTCTCAGGCTCACCTCTTGTTAAATCAGGACTAATTTCTTCCCAGCTCTGTCCACCATTTGTAGTAGCGTGCAAATGGTTTGATCCGGCTAATAATTTTTTAGGATCATGTTTACTGAATACCAACGGATAGTTCCAATTGAATCGATACTTCATTACCTCAACGCCAGATCCAGCCGGCAAGTCAGGCCATACATTTGTGCTTCGCTCTTGTCCATTATCAAGATTTTGCAAACTCATTTTACCTTTGTAATCACTTCCGTAAATAATGTTGGGATTGTTTGGATCAGGCGCAAGATGCGCGCTCTCGCCAATTGATAAAGCGAGCCAATCTTTTTCAGCAATGGATGAGCCCGCTGTGCGATGTGGAATTCTCACACTTGAATTGTCTTGCTGTGCTCCCAAAATATTATAAGGAAAAGAATTGTCGGTACTTACCCGATAAAACTGTGCTGTGGGTTGATTGTGATACGTTGTCCAATTCTCTCCACCATCATTGGAAATTTGTCCACCACCATCATCGGCTATAGCCATACGCATGTTATTGTTAGGGTCTATCCATAAATCATGATGATCTCCATGCGGTGCATTCTTCAATTCAAACGTCTTTCCTCCGTCTTTCGAAACGCCATAGCTTACGTTCATCACCCACACTTTATCTTCATTTTGTGTATCCGCATAAATGCGGCAGTAATACCAGGCGCGTTGCAAGAGCGCACGGTCTTGATTTATTCTTGCCCAGGTTTTGCCGGCATCATCCGACCGATACACACCAGGAGCTTCGGTGTTTTCAATAATAGCCCACACTCGATTCGAATTTTTTGGTGATACGGTTATGCCGATGATGCCATTAATACCTTTAGGCATACCCACTTTATCAGAAAGATTTTCCCATGTCTCACCTCCATCAATACTTTTCCAAACTTTTGAATCCGGGCCACCGCTGTCCATACGATAGCCATTGCGTTTCATATTCCAGGTGGTTGCATAAATGATTCTCGGATTGTTTGGGTCAAGAATCAAATCACCTGCTCCTGCTGTTTCGTTGACGTATAAGA
>JAYVBN010000140.1:0-6589 GCA_043750455.1 Bacteroidia bacterium
ATCTCATTGTTTATACCTATAAAAAAGGTTCATCCAAAATTTCAGGATGATGAAGATGACGATGATGACAGTGAAGGAAAGTTGATTTATTCTTCTGAAACTGAAAATTCAAATGAAGAAAAGGAAGTTGACCCACGATGGGAGATTTTGAAAAAGTTGAAAAATTAAATTTAATATATTTAGGTTATGCCAAATCCGAAACGAAAAACCTCGAAAACCAGAAGAGATAAAAGAAGAACGCATTATAAGGCAACAGCAAAACAATTTGCAATTTGCCCTACTACTGGCGAAAATCATTTGCCACACCGTGCTTTTTGGCATGAGGGCAAGCTTTACTACAAAGGAAATGTAGTAATGGAAAAAGAAGTTCTGGCCTAATAAACCATGATGGTGTTTATTACTTGTAAGCAATTGATATTTACCTGCATTACTTTTAAGCTAAGTAATAAGCAGGGCTAAAGCATCATTTCTAAATGCTCGGTTTAACAGACCGGGCATTTGTCTTTTATAAGATCACAATTTGAGTGAGTAAATCACTCCAAGAAGGTAAATCAGAAAAAAATTCTATGACTAAGATAAGAGCATCCATTACAGGCGTGGGAGGATATGTTCCAGACTATATTCTCACCAACAAGGAGCTCGAAACACTTGTGGAAACAAGCGATGAGTGGATCACCAGCCGAACTGGCATCAAAGAACGCAGGATACTAAAAGGTGAAAATAAAGGTGTTTCAATCATGGGGGTCGCGGCTGTGAAAGAGTTGCTCTCAAAAACCAAGGTTGACCCCAAAGAAATTGATGTTATCATTTTCGCAACCGTCACTCCCGACATGACTTTTCCGGCAACGGCCAATATTGTTGCTACAGAAGTGGGTGCCACCAATGCCTTCAGCTTTGATATGGCCGCAGCTTGTTCTGGATTCTTATACGCGTTGACCACCGGTGCAAGTTTTATCGAATCTGGCCGATATAAAAAAGTAATTGTGATTGGTGGCGATAAGATGTCGGCCATCCTGGATTATACGGATCGCACTACATGTATTATTTTTGGGGATGGTGCTGGTTGTGTTTTGTTGGAGCCCACCACTGAAGAAGTTGGTGTAATGGATTCGATTCTAAAAAGTGATGGTACGGGCGAAAGCTACCTTCACATGAAAGCAGGAGGCAGTCGAACACCCGCTTCACACGCCACGGTAGATAGCAGACATCATTATGTTTATCAGGAAGGGGCAGCAGTATTCAAGTTTGCTGTCACCAATATGGCCGATGTGTCTGCGCAGATAGCCGAACGAAATAAATTGAAATCAGAAGACATTACCTGGCTCGTACCTCATCAGGCAAACAAGCGCATCATTGATGCAACGGCTAGCCGTGTTGGCATAAGCGAAGATAAAGTGATGATGAATATAGAGCGGTATGGAAACACCACTGCAGGCACTATCCCACTTCTTTTGTGGGATTATGAAAAACAACTTAAGAAAGGAGATAATCTGATTTTAGCCGCTTTTGGCGGTGGTTTTACATGGGGTGCCGTGTATGTGAAATGGGCGTATAACAGCAATTAGGGCATCCTAATTTAGATTTATGATTTTGGATTTGTGATTTCTAGTCATTCTAATCTTAAATCGTACATCTAAAACCCTAATTCTAAATGATTTTGTAACTTAAAGTTTGATTTTTAGTATGGCAAGCATTTCAGATCTGAGTAAAGGAAATTACATTCGCTATAATGGTGAAGTGGTTCAAGTTGAGGAGCTACAACACCGCACCCCCGGCAATCTCCGGGCGTTTTATCAAATAAAAATGAGAAGTGTTCGCACAGGAAAAATTGCCGAAAACCGTTTTAGACCGGGTGATGCCGTAGAGATTCTTAGAGTAGAAACGAAAGAATATCAGTACCTATATGCAGATGGAAATAGCCTGGTAGTGATGGACAACGAAACCTTCGATCAGGTTTATATTGACAAAGAGCTTTTAGGTGATGCTGTTAATTTTATCAAAGAAGGTGTCACGCTATTAATTGCTTTTGAAAATGGCAATAACCCTATCACAGCTGAACCACCAGCACATGTAGTTGTGAATGTTACCTATACAGAGCCGGGTGTTCAGGGAGATACCGCAACACGCACGCTTAAAAATGCGACTATTGAAACTGGCGCTGAAATAAAAGTTCCGCTGTTTGTCAACACAGGAGACAATATCAAAGTGAAGACTTCTACTGGGGAATATGTAGAACGAGTTAAATAATATTACGTATGGCCATGAGCAAAAAATCTGAGACAACATCCAAGAAGGGAACTTCTCAAGAAAACGGAACCTTAAATCAATCCGAAATGAAAACATCCGAAATTAGAGACCTTATTGATTTCATCGCAGAGTCTGGGTTGAATGAAGTAAACATTGAGACCAAAGAATTAAAGCTCCATGTAAAGCGCGAACCCGATCAAAAAGTTTTTAAATCTTCTCCTGCACCGTTAGCAATGGCTGCTGCACCTGCCGTTAGCATTGCCGCGCCAGCTGCTGCACCCAAAGCGGAAAAGCCAGTAACCGTAGGAACGAAAACAGCGGACATAAAATCTCCAATGATTGGTACCTTTTATAGAACTGGCAATCCAGACTCGCCTCCATTTGTCTCTGTTGGCGATAAGGTTACAAAAGGCCAAACCGTTTGCATCATTGAAGCAATGAAATTATTCAATGAGATTGAATCTGAAGTATCCGGTACGATTGTAAAGGCAATGGTTGAAAATTCTTCACCAGTTGAATACGACCAGGTTCTTTTCGTTGTTGAACCTGATTAATCAATACTAAATTCAAGATTGGATTGAACAATAATTTTGAACTCTGAATTTTAAACGTTGAATTCTGAAGTAGATTTATGTTTAAGAAAATATTAATAGCGAACCGGGGAGAAATTGCGTTGCGTGTTATACGCACATGCAAAGAGATGGATATAAAAACGGTAGCTGTATACTCCACCGCTGATCGAGAAAGTCTTCACGTGCGTTTTGCCGATGAAGCCGTCTGCATCGGTAGCCCACCCAGCAAAGATTCTTATCTAAACATTCCGCGGATCATTTCAGCCGCTGAAATTACAAACGCTGATGCCATTCATCCAGGTTACGGTTTTCTTTCAGAGAATGCTGAATTCTCGGCCGTATGTCATGAGTATGGAATAAAATTCATTGGCCCATCACCTGATATGATCAGATCAATGGGTGACAAGGCCACGGCAAAGGCTACTATGATAAAAGCTGGCGTGCCTTGCATTCCTGGCTCTGTGGGGCTCTTAGAATCAATAGAGCAAGGAATTAAGTTAGCCAAAGAAATTAAGTATCCTGTCATCGTTAAAGCAACTGCCGGAGGTGGAGGCAAAGGAATGCGGATCATTAATGAAGAATCCGAATTCAAGAAAGCATGGGACGATGCCAAGCGCGAAGCGGCTGCATCTTTTGGAAACGATGGATTGTATCTGGAAAAATTTGTTGAAGAACCTCGCCACATTGAAATACAGATTGTAGGCGATCAATATGGAAAAGCCTGTCACCTATCCGAGCGTGATTGCTCTATCCAAAGAAGACATCAAAAGCTTGTTGAGGAAACTCCGTCACCTATTGTGACTCAGGAATTGCGTGAGCGAATGGGAGAGGCTGCCATTAAGGGTGCCCGTTCTATAAATTATGAAGGCGTTGGTACGATTGAATTTCTGGTAGACAAGCATGGAGATTTTTTCTTCATGGAAATGAACACTCGCATTCAGGTGGAGCATCCCATTACAGAAGAAGTAACGGATTATGATCTGATTAAAGAGCAGATCAAAGTAGCTGCCGGTGTTCCGATTTCAGGTAATAATTATTTCCCAAATCTATTTGCCATGGAATGCCGCATCAATGCGGAAGATCCAGCCAATGGGTTTCGTCCTTCTCCGGGCAAAATAATTAACATTCACATGCCAGGTGGTCATGGTGTGCGAATAGACAGTCATGTGTATGCTGGTTATACTATTCCTCCAAACTACGATTCTATGATTGCAAAACTCATAGTCACTGGTCAGTCGCGAGAGGAAGTAATCACCAGAATGAAAAGAGCATTGAGCGAGTTTGTTATTGAAGGTATAAAGACTACAATACCTTTCCATTTAAAACTCATGGACAACGCCATCTTCCGTTCAGGAAAATTTACCACTAAGTTTTTGGAGACTTCGTTTGATTTTTCGGAGTTGAAGTAGCCCAAGCTGGTGAACAATTGACTAGGGAAAATTCTTACCTTTGATTGCTAACTGAGAAAAAATGATTCTTATATGCCGGTAATTTCCATGTTCTACGGTGTGATCGTAATGATGTATTACTTTGATACTGATAAACACCATCTTCCACACATTCATATTAAGTATGGAGAATTTACTTGTGTCATTGGTATTTCAGATAGTGATTTACTGGAAGGAGAGTTACCAAAAAATAAGCTGAGGTTAGTTTGGGCTTGGATAGAACTGCATAGAGAAGAATTACTGGCCAATTGGGAGTTAGCTAAAAGTGGAAGCAAACTATTTGACATAAAACCATTACAGTAAATATGATAAAGCTGATAGGTGTTAAACCGCTAGATAATTACATACTCGAGCTTTGGTTTAACAATGGTGAGAAACGCTTATTTGATGTGAAGCCGTATTTGGGCATTGGTATTTTTGAAGAATTGAAAGATAAAGCCTATTTTAAAAATGTGACTACAAAATTTGATAGCATAGCTTGGCAAAATGGTCAGGATTTCAGTCCCGAAACACTTTATTTAAAAAGCAACGTTATTGTTTGAGGCAAGAAGCCTCCTCATATTCCTTAAGGACAATCACTTCCCAAAGCTAAACACATTCTGACCGCTCACCGATTCAATTCTTCCCGGGCCAAGTGTTGTCTTACTCCACGTCAAAGCAAGTTTAAGTGAGGTGTCTGTTACTTCCTGTAGAGTTACCACCAACCCATCATCTCGTTTTATGGCTGTAGCGTCAGCAGTGGTAAACGACCACGTGCCACTGGCGGGCCAAACAACTCCGCCATTGGTTGAGGTAAACCCCGAGGCACTAAACTTTAGACTCAGGTCTTTGTAGATACTCGTCTTGTCGGTGCCATCTACCGTTACGCTTTGCATTTTCCAGGTGGGCGAAGTGAGCTTGGCTTTCACTTCGTCTTGTTTGGAAACTACTGCCGGAGTAGGATCTGCCGCTGCTCCAGAGCAACCTGAGAGATGGATGAGAGTGGCTACTGTTGCGATCAGCAACAATGCTGTAGCTAATGTTTTTGTGTAATTATTTTTCATAAGGTTTTAGTTTTACCTCACCCCAAACCCCTCTCCAGAGGAGAGGGGCTAGAGCGAGTTTGGTTTTTCTGATGAACTTTTTTTAACAGTTATTCAAAACTCCTTCCAAATAGTTACTCAATTGTTTTCCCTTATCGCTCCCCTCTCCTCTGGAGAGGGGCTGGGGGTGAGCCTGCCTGCCGGACAGGCAGGGTCATTTTTTAATAAACTTGATCTGATAAATACTATTGTCCTGCTGAACACGCAACAAGTAAACACCAGCCGCTAAGTGTTGCACGTTAGCGCGATGGATGCTTGCCTGTCCGGTAAGCAGGTTATTTCTTTGCTCCAATGCCAACGTGTTTGTTCTGCCTGTCATATCCGAGAGTTGTGAAGTGCTGATCTCCCCTTTTAGGCCACGCACTTCCAGGTAGTCTTCTACAGGATTGGGATAGACAGTAATGCCGTTGGACTGAGCACTTATGTCCCCTGTAATAATAAATGGTGTATCGGCCGAAAACTCGCTCAAACAATCATCCACCTTTATCTGCAATTTGTAAACCCCAACAGTTGTCACACTTAATGTTGCATTCGTTGCTCCGCTGATGGCCGTGCCATCTTTAAACCATTGATTGCCTGCACTTGCGCTGGAGGTAAGCGTGACTGCTTCAGTGTTAACTCCGCTTACTGTTATGGTAGGTTTTGCTGGCTTAATACAAAAGCTTTGATCTACAGGAGCCGCAGCATTGAAAGTAACATCCCCTGCCTGACTGGCCGTAATGGTAGCACGCCCCGCTTTTACAAGTGTTACTTGACTACTGATCGTGATCTTATCTGACGTAGTTGTAAAGCTTACTGCCAATGAAGAACTGGCCGTAGCTGTTAAATTAAATGAAGCGTCTCCAACTGTTTTTGTTGGAAGGACATTGAATGTAATTGATTGGTTGGCTTTATTGACCGTTAAGGTCTGAGTCACTGCTGTTGCTGCATTATAGTTTGCATCCCCTGCCTGACTGGCCGTAATTGTTGTTGACCCTGCACCCACTATAGCAACTGTATTTCCCGAAATGGTTGCCACTGCTACATTACTAGATTCATAACTAACAGGCAACTGGGAACTTGCTGTAGCAGCCAACACAAATGTTGCATCCCCAAAAGTTCTAACTGCCAAAGCAGCAAACGTAATAGTCTGGCTTTGCTTGCTGTTTACCGTTAATGCTTGAGTGACTGCGTTTGCCGCATTAAAATTAGCATCACCTGTCTGCGAAGCGGTAATGGTAGTAGTGCCAACTCCAACAAT
>JAYVBN010000141.1:0-8445 GCA_043750455.1 Bacteroidia bacterium
TCGCAGATTGGTTTTCTGGTTGCCATCGGATCGTGTCTTGGAATTGTGATGGAAAAAACGGGTGCGATGGAAACAATTAGTCAGCGAGTTGTCCAACTTTTTGGTGCGAAACGATCTGTACTGGCTATGACAGTGATTGGTGTGATCGTAGGCATACCCGTCTTTGCCGATTCCGGTTTTATTATTCTATCCCGACTCATTCCCTCTATTGCTTCACAAGCATCTATAAATCCCGCACAACTTTCGCTTGCACTCTCCACCGGACTTTATACAACTCACACACTTGTACCTCCTACTCCTGGCCCATTGGCAGCAGCAGCCAATCTTGGTATCACTTCACATCTAGGAACAGTAATTATTATTGGAATGCTCGGAACAATTCCTGTTGCAATTGTTTCTTATTTTCTCGCCAAAAAATTTGGAAGCAAAATCACATCCACATTACCACTTCATACAAAAATCAGTGAGGTAAAATCGTTATCTACCATCAACGCTTTTCTACCATTAGTACTACCTATTCTGTTGATCGCGTCAGGCTCGTTTCCAAAGATGTTTTCAGAAGCCAACATTCTTTCATCCATTATGCAGGTACTTGGTTCGCCCATTGTTGCGCTGACTATCGGATTATTATTGGCCTTCACGTTAATAAAAAAAAATCAAAGCAAGGAATGGCCAGGCTGGGTTTCTGAAGCCTTAAAAGATGCAGGAATAATACTACTCATAACAGGAGCTGGTGGTTCTTTTGGTGCTGTTATTAAATCAAGTGGTGTGGATGTAATTTTAAAAGAATATGTTTCCAACTCTCAAGTAAGTGGCATTATTTTCCTATTGGTGGGATTTGTAATCGCGGCCATTCTAAAAACCGCACAGGGTTCTACTACCTCATCAATGATTATTACTAGTTCATTGTTGGCACCGTTGGCGGCCTCTTCGGGGTTTACAACACCAACAGATTTAGCCGTTCTCATTCTAGCCATTGGTGGTGGCGGCATGATAGTCTCTCATGCAAATGACTCTTATTTTTGGGTGGTGTCACAATTTGGGGGTATTTCCTCCAGGGAAGCCTTTCGAAGCTACACGCTGATTACTTTCGCTCAGGGCTTCACAGCATTACTCACTTCCATTTTACTTTTTCTCGTGCTATGAACATCCTTATTGCACCTGACAAGTTCAAAGGTTCGCTTACAGCGATTGAAGTTTGCGATGCTATTAAATCAGGGTTGTTACAAACCTATCCGGGTTTCCATTTTACTTCTATCCCAATGGCAGATGGAGGCGAAGGAACGTGCGAGTTACTTACTCAGTACTTTGATGGAAATGTGATATCTGCCCATATAACCGGGCCTGATTTTATAAAAATAACAGCAGAGTATGGAATTTCTAAAGATGGCAGTACTGCTTTTATTGAGATGGCAAAGGCTTCCGGACTTCAACTTTTAAAACAAGAAAATAGAAATCCACTATTTACAACAACTTTGGGCACAGGCGAGCTGCTAAAAAATGCGCTCGACAGAGGTGTAAAAAAAATATTGATGGGCATTGGCGGTAGCGCAACTAACGATGCAGGTATTGGAATGGCCCACGCATTGGGGTTTGAATTTTTAGATGTGAATAATACATCCTTAAAACCGATCGGTGAAAATCTTATCCTGTTACATTCAATTGAAACAAATCATATTCATCCACGCATAAAAGAAGTTGAGTTTATCGCCTTATGCGATGTAGATAATCCGTTGTTTGGTCCCAAAGGTGCAGCTTACATTTACGCGCCACAAAAGGGAGCCGATGAAAAAGCTGTAAAATTACTGGATGATGGCTTAAGAAATTTCGAAACAGTAATTCAGAATACATTTAAAATCTCTGCCAACTTTCCGGGTGCTGGAGCTGGCGGGGGTTTGCCGGGCGGAGCAAAAGCATTTTTAAACATTTCCATACTTCGGGGTATGGATTATATCATCAAAGCGACAGACCTTGAAGCAAAAATTCAACAAGCCGATCTCATTATTACTGGCGAAGGTAAAATAGACCAGCAAACACTTGCCGGTAAAGTGGTAATGGAAATTGGAAAGCTTGGATTGAAACACAATAAAAGGGTGGTGGCCATTTCAGGGAAATGCGAACTGAGAAACGCTGAATTGCAAAAAATTGGAATAAAGGAAGTGATAAGTCTGGTGGATGACGAAGTTTCTGAAAACGAAGCCATGACAAATGCCTATCGGTTAATTAAGGAAAAAGCTAAAAATTTAATCACGCAAAGACGCTAAACACGCTAAGGGTAAAATTCATGAATCAATCTTTTGCGGACTTAGCGTCTTTGCGTGAAATTTATTGGTCAAAAGAGATTAGTTTTTCATATCAAAATAGAAGTTAAATTTGCAGGCTATTTCAATACTGGCGACATTAAGTCCCCAGCATGAAATCATATAAATCAATTTAATCACAGTTTTAATCACGGTCCATGTTCGATAGTTTAAGTATAAAGTTGGAAAAAGCCTTTCAAACTCTGAAAGGCCAGGGCAGAATTACAGAAATCAACGTTGCCAGCACCATCAAGGAAATTCGCAAGGCGCTTATCGATGCAGACGTTAACTATAAAGTTGCCAAAGACGTAACAGACGAAATCAAGGAAAAAGCAATGGGTCAAAATGTGCTCACCGCCATTTCCCCAGGTCAATTGCTTACCAAAATTACAAATGACGAGCTCACGCAACTCATGGGAGGCGCAAGCGAAGACATTAACATTGAAGGTAATCCTGCTGTTATCCTTATCGCTGGTTTGCAGGGTTCTGGTAAGACAACCTTCTCCGGCAAACTCGCAAGCTATTTGAAGCGTCAGGGTCGCAGCGTTTTGTTAACGGCTTGTGACATCTATCGCCCTGCTGCGATTGATCAATTAAAAATTCTTGGACAGCAAGTTGGTGTTGAAGTGTATGCAGAACCTGAAAACAAAGACGCCATCAAAATTGCAAAGGCCGCATTGGAACATGCTAAGAAAAATAATTTTAGAGTAGTCATTGTTGATACAGCTGGTCGTTTGGCTGTTGATGAAGAAATGATGGATGAGATTGCGAGATTGAAAGCCGCGCTTAATCCTTCAGAGACCTTGTTCGTTGTCGATTCTATGACAGGACAAGATGCTGTAAACACTGCCAAAACATTTAACGAACGTTTAAATTTTGATGGCGTTGTGTTAACCAAGTTGGATGGCGATACCCGAGGTGGCGCAGCACTTTCTATTCGTAGAGTGGTGGACAAACCAATTAAGTTTGTCAGCTCTGGCGAAAAGATGGAAGCTATCGACCGCTTCTATCCAGATAGGATGGCCAGCAGAATTTTAGGCATGGGTGATGTAGTGAGTTTAGTGGAGAAAGCGCAGCAAACTTTTGATGAAGACGAAACCCGCAGGCTGAATGCCAAAATGCGCAAGAATCAATTTGACTTCAACGACTTTCTTTCACAGCTTGAGCAGATCAAAAAAATGGGTAACATGAAAGATATGCTCAGCATGATCCCAGGCATGAGCAAAGCGGTAAAAGATGTAGATATTGATGACAATTCCTTCAAGCCAATTGAAGCAATCATCCGTTCCATGACGTTGGAAGAACGCGAAACACCTGACAAAATAAATGTAAGCCGCAAAACACGCATCGCCAAAGGCAGCGGCACTTCTGTACAGCAAGTTAATCAATTGCTAAAACAATTTGAGGACATGCGAAAGATGATGAAGACCATGAACAAAATGGGAGGTGGAAAACGAGCATTAAATGCTTTAAATCCTTTTGGCCGCTAATGTGCTGATCACAGGTTGTGACTCAACTATAAACTAATTTTGTGCATGTCAGACAAAATTTTTCAAACCCTGCTGAGTAAAGAAGTTGACATTTTTGGTCAGGCAAAATTTTTTCCTGCTGAAACTATCATCCTAAATGAGGACAGCTACATTAAATTCATTCCAATTGTTTTGGAGGGAAGTCTGAGAGTGCTTCGCACTGAAGAAGACGGAAGAGAGATTCTTCTTTATTATATCAAACCTGGCGAAAGTTGCATCATGTCATTCCTGGGAGGTCTTCATAACGAAACCAGTAAGATCAGAGCTGTGGTTGAGGAAGATGCCAAAATTCTTTTGATTCCGGTGGAGAAAGCAAACGAGTGGGTAAAAGAATTTCCGGAATGGACTGACTTTATTTTTAAGCTATACCATAAAAGATTTGAAGAACTGCTACAAGTTGTAAACGCTATTGCCTTTCAGAAACTGGATACTCGTCTTCTTCATTTGCTTAACCAAAAGGCTGATTTATTTAAATCCACGGAACTTTCGGTAACACACCAGCAATTGGCCGATGAACTTGGTTCTACCCGCGAGGTGGTGTCCAGGGTGATTAAACAAATGGAAACGGAGGGACTTGTAAGGGTGGCAAGAAATAAAATTTCCCTTTTGTGACTTTCGTCACCATTTCGCCATAGCCTACATAGTAGTTTTGTTTTATCACTAAAAAAACAAAACAATTATGAAAAAAAATATGGGATCAGCTGACAGGGTTATTCGGGTTATACTGGCAGCTATTGTCGTTACACTTTATTTTACTAACATAATTTCAGGAACAGTTGCCATAGTATTATTGGCACTTGGCTCTGTTTTTATACTCACAAGCCTGGTGAGCGTATGCCCGTAATACTTACCCTTTGGATTAAGTACTTTACGAAAAAAGATCAATGCACCTCATTAAAAATTATTGGCTCATTGCCATAGGTATTCTGGCCGGATTAGCGGGAGGATACTTATACTGGCAACAGGTTGGCTGCGTAACAGGCACATGCCCAATTACCTCCAGCCCTGTTAACTCATCACTCTATGGAGGGATGATGGGTGGGTTAGTGTTCAGTATGTTTAAAAAGCAAAACACAGAAAAAAATGAACCTAGAGAAAACAATCCTAAATAAAGAAGGAACAATCGTTGACGTGAGGACAGTAGGCGAATATCAGGGTGGACATGCTGCCCATTCAATCAATGTACCTTTACACGAAATATCAAAGCGAATGGAGGAGATTAAGAAAATGAAAACACCAGTAATTCTCTGCTGTGCCTCAGGCGGACGAAGTGCACAAGCCGCACATTTCTTAACCAGCAATAAAATTGATTGCATTGACGCTGGACCCTGGAGCGCAGTTCATTCTTTACAATCTTAAACTATTTAATTTATATGATCGAGACATTAAAAAAAATATTCGGAATAGGTCCCGGCATCGATTATTCCGAGCTTGTTAAAAACGGAGCCATTATTCTGGACGTACGGACAAAAGGCGAATATGCGGGTGGACACATCAAAGGATCAATTAATATTTCTGTAGATCAATTGAGTAACAATTTGCACCAGTTTAAAAACAAGGAGCAAACACTTATTACCTGTTGCGCCTCAGGCATGCGCAGTTCATCAGCAAAGAGTATTCTCAAACTAAATGGTTATACGCAAGTCCACAATGGCGGAAGCTGGTATAGCCTTCAACAAAAAATAAACTAACTCTATGGAACCACATTTCTATCATGTTGATATCAACTGGAACAAGGAGCGAAAAGGAATGATGTGCTCGCCCGAGCTAAATTCAGTATCCAATGAAACAGGTGGATGTATTGAAGTTGCTACACCTCCGGAATTCCCGAAAGGTATTCCTGGCATCTGGTCACCGGAACATTTATTTACGGCCGCAGTCAGTAGTTGTTTAATGACTACTTTTCTATCCATTGCCGAAAACTCAAAATTGGAATTCACTGCTTTTCGGTGCCAATCAGAAGGAAAATTGGAGCAGGTGGAGGGGAAATTCATAATGTCAGAGGTGATTCTCAAACCAATGGTGACGATTGTCAATGAAAAGGATCGAGAGCGCGCTGAACGGGTGCTACAAAAATCTGAAGCCGCTTGCTTGATTTCAAATTCTATAAAATCAAAAGTGACTATGATCCCCCATATTGTAGTAGGGTTGGAAGTGGCAACCGTAAACTAAAAAAGCATGGCTCACGGATCTTTTTCAGAAATTATTAAAAGCGCGACCCCAACTCTAATTGATTTCTCTGCAGATTGGTGTGGCCCTTGCAAGATGATGAAACCTATTTTGGAAGATTTGAAACAAAAAATGGGGGATGCTGTCAAAATCGTTAAGATAGATGTGGACAAAAACCAGGCATTAGCAGCTTCCTATCAGGTTCAAAGTGTTCCAACTCTTGCAATTTTTAAAAACGGTGAATTAAAATGGAGGCAATCAGGAGTTATACAATCAGAGCAATTGAAAACGATACTTGATAAACTCAATTAGTCTGGAATTAAGTAAGCTTATGAGTGAACTGATTTAAAACATTAAATTACCGTTCATAATAAATTAACAAAAGAAAATCCTCCAAAAGAGAACAACACATAACAATAAATCGTTTTAAAAGAAGTTTACAGGAATTATTCAAAAATGTGCCTCGTCTTTCATAGGGATGAGGCACTTTTGTGTCCGTTAAAAAACTAAATCTAAAAAAAATGAAAAAGACAATCTATTCAATTCTGGTATTAATGCTCGCTACTTTTTTAAGCGTTATGGCTCAGCCTGCTAGTCCTAAGGAAACAGTAAAGGGTACTATTGATGGTGCTACTGTAGAAATCATATACTCTGCTCCTTCTGCAAAAGGTCGCAAAGTTATGGGAAGTTTGGTTCCTTACGGAGAAGTTTGGCGCACAGGTGCTAATAAGGCAACCTCTATTGAATTTGATAAGAATGTAAAAATTGAAGGTAAAGATCTACCAAAAGGAAAGTATGAATTGTTTACCATCCCAGGCGAGTCAGAGTGGGTAATTATCATACAAAAATTTGCCAACCAGTCTGGCGCATTTGATTACAAAGAGTCAAACGATGTCTTAAGAGTAACTGTCAAAGCAGGAAAAACACCAGCTATGGTTGAAACTTTTAAAATCAGTACAGACAAGAACGGTGTTAACTTGCAATGGGAAAACACTTCTGCCTCCTTTAAAGTAAAAGGAGCCTAAATTACCAATCTCTATTTTTATAAGCCGGGTCAAGTACCCGGCTTTTTTTTTTGATGATTATCTGCTAGTTTCCAAAAAAGATTCTATTAAGTGGAAATTTTAGGCCGATACGATCGCGTGGACTTACCCGAACTTGGGCTTTCAAGCATTCATGCTAAAATTGACACAGGCGCATACTCCTGTAGCCTTCATTGCTCAAAAGCAGAAGTAGTGAATGGAAAACTTGAATTTATCTTGTTAGATGAAGAGCATCCTGAATTCACAGGCATGAAATTCTCATTCAAAAAATTTGAACAGCGAGAAATAAAAAATTCATTTGGTGAAGCTGAGTTGCGGTTTGTTATCAAAACAAAAATCAGAATATTTAAACGTCTGATTAATGCTGAATTTTCACTTAGTAATCGTGGCAACCTAAGGTTTCCAGTTTTATTAGGAAGAAAGATTTTACGTAAACGTTTTTTGATTGATGTAACCAAAAAAGATTTATCTTTCAAAAGTAAAAAATCAGGCGCATGAACATCGCCATACTATCCCGCAACTCAAAACTCTATTCCACACAACGACTCAAAGAAGCTGGTGAAAAACGCGGGCATAAAGTAGAGATCATTGATCACATGAAATGTATGTTGCTCATCGAGAAAAAAAATCCAATGGTGTGGTACAACGGCCGCAAACTGGATTATTTTGATGCGATAATTCCGCGCATTGGTGCATCTGTAACCTTTTATGGTGCCGCAGTAGTCAGGCAGTTTGAAATGATGAAAGTATTTACGGCAGTTGAATCACAAGCACTAATCCGTTCACGTGATAAACTTCGCAGCATGCAAATATTATCTCGAGCTGGGCTAGGCCTACCGAAAACTATTTTTATGGATTACTCCAAAGATACGGAGGGAGTAATAGAAGCAGTGGGGGGTGCTCCTGTTGTTATTAAATTACTAGAAGGAACACAAGGTCTTGGTGTCGTCCTTGCCGAAAATAAAAAAGCAGCTCAATCAGTCATTGAAGCTTTCCATGGTGTGAAGGCTCGAATCATTGTTCAGGAATTTATTAAAGAAGCAAAAGGCGTTGACATACGTGCTTTTGTAGTAAACGGTGAAGTAGTAGGCGCCATGCGAAGACAAGCCCGTGATGGTGAATTTCGTTCCAACTTGCACAGAGGCGGCCACGCAACAGTGGTGAAACTCGATCGGCACGAAAAACATTATGCTATTACTGCTGCCAAAAAAATGGGACTTGGTGTGGCAGGCGTAGATATGCTTCCTTCCAAACGAGGGCCATTGATTATAGAAGTAAACTCTTCCCCTGGACTTGAAGGCATTGAAAGTGCTACTAAAGTTGACATCGCGGGCAAGATTATCCAATACCTGGAAAAACATGCGGGGAAGAAGAGGATACAGAAGGATATTATTAATGCATAAA
>JAYVBN010000142.1:0-15343 GCA_043750455.1 Bacteroidia bacterium
AGAATAAAACTCAGATAAAGTGAATCGCCTGGGCGCCACACTCCGCGCTCACCATATAATAAACCCTTTAAACCTTTACTCACTTGTTCGCCACCCACATCAAAGTTGCTTAGCGAAAGAGATTCACCATCTTCCAACTTCAGGTAGCCTCTTTGTGATCCACTCTTCGCCACCAACACAAATGGGTTTTGTTTTGTATTAATGATGGCTTTACCATCAGCACCAGTTGAAGCGGAACCAATCACTTGCTGCTGGAAATCATAGAGATCAAGTTGAACACCAGAGATGGGCTCGGTGGTCTTTAAGTCAGTTGCAACAATCACCGTATTTCCATCACCCCCTCGTTTTGCAATTAATCCCAGATCAGAAGCAATTACATTTCGGTTGATGTTACGACTGCTTGTGTAGTAAGACGAGTGGCAAGGATTATCGCGCTGCTCCCAATTGTAATCTTCCCCATAATAATAGTCTTCATACGAATCCCAATAACTGTCTTCTGATTCACCTTCTGTTTCTGAATCTTCTGGCTCAAATCCCGTCATTGAATTGGAAGAGCCTGTTTCATCTCCGCCTTCGCACACATAAGCCAGATATGATTTCTTAAACCCAATGCGCACCTGATAGATGGCGCCTGGTTCAGCATTTATTAAAGTCGAGAGGTCTAATGTAAAACGATTCCATTTACCTAAATCAGTTACACCAGTATTTTCCAATGACATTACTTTCTTCAAAACTGATTTTCCTACCCTGCGTAATTCCTGATTGCCCTCATAATTATTGACCTGTAAGAACTGCAATACATTGCCCTCAAAAATTTTGATGATCTGAACATCCACAGATTTTAGATTGACCGCCTCAAAGGGCATAACCAAACCATCACCGCTGGGAAGGATTGTTCCCTTTCCTGTGAATCGAACAGCAGGCAAAACCTGTTCAAAGGCAACTTCAAATGAACCACCTTCAGTCATTTTGTAATTCAACGAATTTTTTACTCCAGCCTCAACCGTAAGTGTTCGCGAGCCAGTTTGACGCACAGGAGGATACACTCTTATTTCATTATCTTTTACTTCAAAATCCAAACTGCTCAACTCAGTAATATTTATAAGGCCCTCCAGATTTTGTGTTTCACTAAGCGGATCGGAAAATTGCAGTACCACATGCTGACTGGTACCTTGCTCTACACGCACGTTGGTAACTTTAAAATCACCCAGTGCCGGAATCTCAACATCTTTATCTGCCGATTGCTCAATTCCAATGGCTTGCCCGCTGATCGACAATTTCACCATACTAGCAGCATCCTTTCGCGATACATCTTCTACTATGAATAAGTGTTGCTTCCCTTCACCCGCATGTGTCCAGTTCACTTTTAATGACTTACCCTCTTGCAGAGCCGTCATCATTCTTTCCACGGATTCATTCTCGGCAAAGTCTGCCGTAAACAATGTGCCCTCTATCTTCTGTCGGGCCAATTGAGTTTTCACATAAGGTTTTATGTTTTCTACGGATACTTCAAAATTCTGAGGGATCACTTGAAATGTATACTCAAATGTGCTGAGCTCGTTTGCTACCTGAAATAATTTGGAAAGCAAAACATGCACTTCATAAATCTGACCAGATGTAAGTCTGGCAGATGGTTTGAACTCTACTGTCCGCCTGTCGTACCAAATCGTTGTGCCTTCGATTGAAGGACTAAACTCAAAAAGCTTGGCTGATGTTTCGTTGCCAATTGCAGAAGAATCAACAGCATCCTTGGAAAAAATTATTCGAATGGGTGAACCTGAACTCACTACACCTGCCGTGTAAGACGAAATATATTCGCCAAACGCTGGATTAATGGCTGAGTTAAAGGTCTTCGCTCCCTTGCCGGGAATAAAATAGAATACCGCAGCAGCAATGGCTACTAAAGCAATGCCAAATAAGCCGATTTTCTTCCAGGGAAAGTTCTTCATACTTTAATTTTTAGGGGATTGGAAATATCGGAAATTAGGTTCAGGTTTCAAGTCTTAAGTTTCAAGTTTTACGCCCGACTGCCGGAAAGAGAGTTTGACAGGCAGGTTTTTAAATTGGTTATGAAATTCATACTTCTATTTTTAATGGTGATGGCTCAATTACCTTCCTTCAAAGAAGCTCAATTAAAAAATGGAAGGGTTAAATCAGCCTATCAGGAAAAAGAGGCCGCTGTTAAAGAATACTTCCGTGAAATGAAATTGGACTATTCTGGGTTTCAACTTTTTCTAAGAGCATTTAAAAAAGAGCAAAACCTGGAAGTGTGGATTAAAGAGAAAGGCAAAGAAGAATTTATACTTCTTCACACCTATTCATTTTGCTCTACTTCAGGAACACTTGGTCCTAAACGCAAAGAAGGCGACCTGCAAATTCCAGAAGGCATTTATCGGATTAATCATTTTAATCCAGTAAGCAATTTCCATTTATCGCTTGGAATCAGTTATCCTAATGCATCCGACAAAATTCTCAGCGACAAGCAGCATCCTGGTGGAAGCATTTATATTCATGGTAATTGTTTAACGATTGGCTGCATTCCAATAACCGATGATAAGATAAAGGAACTCTATATACTCGCTGTTGAGGCACGAAACAATGGGCAAGAGAAAATCCCTATACACATATTTCCAGATCGATTGGATATGGGTATACCAGAGAAATTAGCACAGGAGTATTCTGTGGATGAAAAAGTGGCGAGCTTTTGGAAAAATCTTCAACCGATTTACCTTGACTTCAAAGCCACAAAAAAATTGAAGGTGGTAAAAGTGAGTGGAAAAGGTGAGTATCAATTACAGTAATACAAAATGGCCACAGATTCACATATAAATTTTAATCAGCTAATCTGTGGCATTATTTTTTACATCTTTTCCTCAAATTTGTTCATAAAATAATCACTGACAAAAAAATCCAATACATCTTCCAGATCGTTTGGATTTGGATCAACGTGAAATAGGCAATACAAAATGCCCACAGATTTTAATCAGTGAATCTGTGGCATTCTTACACCATCACTTCTATTTTATTCATTATTTTCTCTTGCACCTGAATTGATTCATGGTGAATCAACCTCAGCAAATCACGGGTGAACCCTTCATCCATACCCATAGCTCTCCCCAGGGATACACGGGTTTGAACAACTTCTTCCCAACGATTTACCTGCAGGATCGTAACATTGTTTTCTTTTTTGTACTGACCAATTTTCTCTGATATTTTCATACGCGATGCCATCTTCGACATGATCTCATCATCGAGTTGGTCAATCTGCTCACGCAAAAGACTAAGCGTATCTTTAAATGTTTTGTTATCAGTTGAGGCAGTACGAACCACTAACTCACTGATAATTTTTCCAAGCACTAAAGGTGTTACTTGTTGTTTCGCATCACTCCATGCTGCATCCGGGTTAATATGACTTTCTATCATCAAACCTGCCATATCCAGGTCAAGCGCTTTTTGTGATACAAAAGAAATCAAGTCGCGGTTACCTGCAATGTGACTTGGATCGCAAAGCATATCCAACTCCGGAATTCTTGTTTTTAATTCGATGGCAAGATCCCACATCGGTGCATTGCGAAAAGGTCCTTTTTCAAACGAAGAAAATCCGCGATGAATAGCTGCCATCTTGGTGATGCCAGCCTTATTCAAACGCTCGAATGCGCCTAACCATAATTCAAGATCAGGGTTGATCGGGTTCTTTATCATCACCGGAATGTCAACTCCTTTCAAAGAGTCGGCAACTTCTTGTACTGAGAATGGATTCACGGTAGTGCGCGCTCCAATCCAAAGAATATCAACACCTGCTTTCAAACAAGCTTCCACGTGGGCTGCGTTGGCAACTTCGGTTGTCACCGGCAAACCAGTTTCTTTCTTTGCCTGAATCAGCCACTTCAATCCTTCTTCGCCAGCACCTTCATATTGACCAGGTCTTGTGCGGGGTTTCCAAATACCGGCACGCAACGCATGCACTTTACCAGTGGCAGCAATTTGTTTAGCAGTTGCCACCATTTGTTCTTCCGTCTCAGCGCTGCAAGGACCGCTGATAATAATCGGACGGTCTGCTTTTAGCCAACTGGTAATTGATTCGAGTTGTAATCCTTTCTTGCTCATGGTTATTAGTTAATCGTTATTAGTTAATCGTTATTAGTTAATCGTTATCAGTCAATCGTTTTTCAAATCAAAGTCTTAAGTCTCACGTCTCATATCTACCTCTTAACTCGTTCTTTTATCCGAATCTAATACTCTTCTGATTTGATTGGCACTTGTCATGATGCGATGCAGTTCTTTTGTGTCGTGTTTCATCAGGTGGTAATGAAATTTTTGAAGATGCATGATATACTCTAGTAATGCCTGGCTCAGGTATTCTGAGTTCTGTTCAAATATAGGTGCCCACATGTCTGGTGAGCTTTTCGCCAAACGCACAGTGGAAGCAAAACCAGAACTCGCCAAATCAAAAATATTTTTCTCGTCTTTCTCAATATCAAGAACCGTCTGACCAAGTAAGAACGAACTTACGTGAGACAGATGCGACACATACGCAACATGCCGATCATGTTCTTCAGGTTCCATAAACCTGGTTGTCATACCTAGAGCTTCAAAGATTTTCTTTGCCACGGCTAGAGATTCCTCAGAACTTTTATCTTGTTCGCAGATGATATTCGTTTTTCCTTGAAACAAACCCTCAAGAGCAGCTGTCGGACCAGAGTTCTCAGTTCCAGCCAATGGATGTGCGGCAATCAATTGATTTCGCTTGGGATGGTTTGCAACTGATTTACAAATCAAACTTTTAGTAGAGCCTGTGTCAATTACTACAGTTCCCTTTTTTACAGCATCTAAAACTGGTGAAAGAAATGCACAAGCAGCATTAACAGGAATAGCGAGAATAACGAGATCGGCAATTGCCAACGCCTCATGCTCTGGTAGAATTTTATCTACCAGGCCAAGTTCAATCGCTTTTGATCGATGATCAGCATTAAAATCAACTCCAATTAATTCAGTGGCAATTCCCGCCTTGCGCAAGTCAAGCGCCATTGACCCTCCTATTAACCCAAGACCGATGACAGTTGTTTTCATTCTTAAATAGTATTGAGTAATGAGTCTTGAGTCTTGAGTCTTTTAGATTGAAATTGTTTAATGCGTTCAAGCGCTTCGTTCAGTTTTTCCACTGTTGCGCACAACGAAATGCGAATGTACTTTCTTCCAGCTTCACCAAAAATGAATCCGGGTGTGATAAAGACTTTTGTTCCGTATAAGATTTCATCTATCCATTTTTCCACATCATTCACCTGAGCAGGAGCTTTAGCCCATACAAATAATCCTGACTGCTCGCTTGAAAATTTACAACCCAATTCATTTAATATCTTGCAAGCAGCTTCTCTTCTCTTCCCATACATTTCATTTAACTCATGAAACCAACTTTCACCATTCTGCAGTGCTTCGACAGCGGCATGCTGCAATCCAAGAAACATTCCCGAATCCATATTGCTCTTAACACGAAGGACTGCTTCGATGTATTCCTTTTTTCCTGCTACCCAACCAATCCGCCAACCGGCCATGTTGTGCGACTTGCTTAATGAATTTAATTCAAGAGCAACTTCTGACGCTCCCTCAATAGATAGGATACTAAGTGGATGATCATTTAAAATAAGACTGTAAGGATTATCATTTACAATGAGAAAATTATTTTTCCTGGCGAGGTCAACAAGCTCCTTTAATTCTTCACGCGAAGCAACGCGACCTGTGGGCATGTGGGGAAAATTTATCCACATGATTTTTACTTTCGATAAATCACTTTTCTTCAGTGCCTCAATATCTACACCCCAATTGGATTCCTCTTTCATTTCATACGTTCGAATTCTTCCACCTACCAGTTTTGCAACTGATGAATAGGTTGGGTAGCCAGGATCTGGTATTAACACTTCATCGCCTTCATTAATAAATGCCATGGCCACATGCAGGATACCTTCTTTCGATCCCATCAATGGAAGAATATCTGTTTCCGGATTTAAAGAAACACCATAGGTGCGCTGATTGAAATCTGCAATCGCTTTTCTCAACTGAGGAATACCTTTGTAATTCTGATAGCCGTGATTGGCTGAATTTTGGGCAGATGTTATTAATGCCTCAATGGTACTCTTTGATGGTGCCTGATCCGGGCTTCCAATTCCCAGATTAATAACTCTTACTTCGCCCGTGTCAAGTCCACGCACTTCCGCCAGCTTCTTACTGAAGTAGTATTCTTCTACGTTGGCTATTCTATTTGACGGTTGTATCATAAGCCTCACCCAACCCTCTCCGGGGGAGAGGGCAAGGATAAATTTTGTTATTTATATTCTATTTTTCCTTTTTTATACTCTCCTAAAATATTCAAGTTCTTCACTTGCCTTAAAACCAGGCGAATTGCCTCATCATAGTTTTTCCTTTTCTTCCATTCCACATCAATATGAATCGAGTATTCACTTGGTTTTCCAATGATGGGAATAGATTGAATTTTGGAAAGATTAAGTTGATTATTCTTGAACGTGATCAATGCATCAGCCAGACTACCTACTTCATTGGCCACTTCAAAGCTTATGGATGCTTTGTTGCTTTCCAATTTACCGTTGGTACGTTTAGTTAGAATTAAAAACCTTGTAAAATTCTTTTTATGCGTCTCAATTCTCTTCTCCAGAATTTCCAATCCAAATTTCTTAGCGGCATATTCATTGGCAATAGCTGCTGTGTCCTTAAGGTTTCTGTCTTTCACATGTTTGGCCGACAAGGCTGTATCATCGCTTTCGCGGATATCTACCCCCGTTAACCGATGAAGAAAATCAGAACACTGACGTATCGCCATCGGGTGTGATTCAATATTCTTAATATCAGCCAGTTTTACTCCTGGCAACGCAAGTAAATGCATGTGAATGGGTAGATACACTTCTCCAATGATACTGAAGTGATATTCCTGCAAAAGGAAATAGTTTGGAAGGATACTTCCTGCTATTGAATTCTCAATCGCCATCACAGCAAAGTCAGAGTTACCGTTTTTCAATGACTCACAAAGCGTATGAAAAGACAAGCACTCCACAGTTTCGATCTGCTCATTAAAGTAGGTCATGGCCGCTATCTCATGAAAGCTGGTGGCGATACCTTGTATGGCAATCCGTAATTTTTTCTTTTTGCTCATATAAACTGTCCTAAAAAAAAAGTCTCCCGATGGTTCGGGAGACTTTTGAGTTTCTTTGTTTTATCTATTTCTATTTACAAAGCGATTCTCGTTCAAGTCCCCCAAGGATTTGAAAATAATAGTAGTAAAAATAAAATCGCTTGTTCATTTCTTCGTTTGAGGCCACTAAGAAAAAACAAAAAATCTGTTTGCGCAACAATCGGGGAAGATTTTTGAAAAAATCCCGTTATCCACTAACTACTGTTCGGTACAGAAATTTTGAGCACACCTATATAATATCGACCTTTAGTTCATTAATTAACTGAATACCCACATGAAATCCATATTCAATATCTTGTTGGCGATTTTAATCTTGGCAGCATGTGGCAAGCCTGCTGAACATTCTGATCATGAGCATGATTCTGCCGCTTCTGAAGAGGATAGCCCCAATGAGGCGCTTTACAACCAGGCCATGGATGTTCATGATGAGGTGATGCCCAAGATGGAAGGCATATACAAACTAAAGAAAGACCTTCAGGAGCAAATTGCCAATACGCCAGATATGGTGGTGGAGCGCAAACAACAATTGGAAGCAATCATCTCCAACCTGGACTCCGCCAATAATGCCATGATGGATTGGATGCACAAGTTCAATCCTCTTCCCGATTCTGTTGATCAGGAGAAAGCACGCGAATACCTTGAATCAGAAATTGAGCGTGTGAAAAAAGTAAAAGAGCTAATGCTTGAATCGATTGAGAAAGCTCAATCAGAAGTCAATAAAAACTAGAAGACTTCTTATTTGCTTTGACGCTTAGCAGCTTTGTGATGGGGAAGTTCATCCTTCTTTAAAGCTTTCTTACCTGCTTTTTTTCTATTCTCTTGCTCCAGCCGAACGTTGTAGCGTATCACCTGCCAATAGTCTGCGCTATAGCCAACAAAAATCTCTGATCCCGCAGGAATATCTTTAGAAGCCTCAATAAAGCAGCGTTTCTTTTCAGTTACATATTCTGAATTGTTCTTCAAACCTTCGCCCCGAGTGATTCCCCTCGCATCGTTAGCAAAGCCAGCTACAGATTTTTTTGTTTTCCATGCATCAATACAGTATTTACTATTGAAGTAGAAGACATATCCATTCCTATAGTCAGCCATCTTCTCCACTTCTTTCCAGGTAACAATTTTGCCCTTGTATTCAACTATACGGGTCCTTTTTTTGATAGGGATTTTTGTAAACAGTCCCTTACCTGAACCCGGAATAGTTGACTTCTTAACGATAAGACTTTTCTCTAATAGTGCCATATAAAAAATGTGCGCGAAGATAGACCCGAAAAACTATTTAAAAAATCATGGTCACAAAATCGGCCATTCTCCCATCAAAGCTTGTTCTCGAATTAAATTATTAAACTTTAGTAAGTTTACTTACCTGTTTACCCACTTGCCAGAACGAATGCTCACTTCCCTGCGCTACTTTATTCGAAACCTGATTGTGGGGAATGATGAGTTTATTCTCTCACACACTCATTACAAGCGTATTCTATTAACGGGTCAGTTAAGTTTGGTTTCCTTTTTAATCTGTGGAGCGTATCTGGTCATTGATGCTTCACAGGGACACATCAATCCATTACCATACCAACTGGCTTGCGCCCTTCTTTCGCTAACAAGCTTGTGGCTCAACCGTATAAGAAGGTTTTCAATTGCTAAAATTCTGCTTGGCCTTTCGGTAAATTTTACAGTCTTCTTATTTGCCTGCAGCGAACCGATGGAAGTTGGGTTGTACATGTACTTCATTATTGGAAATACAGGTGCCCTTGTTGCGTTTGGTTACGAAGAACGTGGCAAAGCAATTTTCTTTGTCCTTCTCTCTACGAGTTTATTTTTCATATCACTTTTCTCTCCTTTCACACTTCTAGAGCCCACCGAATACTCACACAATTATACGTTGATTAATATCACCATTAATTTCATGGGGGCATCGTTTGCCTCTGCAGCCATGGTGTATTTCCTGATTAACATCAACCATCGCTCGGAATCCCAATTGAGAAAAAATGAAGCAGAACTTTCAAAGAAAAACCAGGATCTTTTGAAACTAAATGCCGAACTCGACCGCTTTGTCTACAATACTTCACATGACCTCAAAGCCCCACTCAACTCCATTTTGGGTTTGGTGCAGATTATGGATCTCAGCAATGATGTAAATGAAGTTCGCGAATATTCAATGATGGTCAAAACGCGCATAGCTGACCTAAACAAATTCATTAGTGAAGTTACAGACTATTCACGCAACGCTACTTCACAAATAACTATATTAAAAGTAACTGTTCGTAGAGCAGTGCGCGATGCTCTTGAAAATCTTCGGTATTTTCCAGATGCAAACCGACTGTCTATTCAATTGGATATTGATGATGCCTTGGAAATCTCAACAGATGTAATGCGCCTGCAAATTATTTTGAATAATTTACTCTCCAATGCATTTAAGTATCAGGACAAAAAGAAGGAAAATCCATTTGTGAGGATTTGTTCTAATCTGCAAGGCGAAACAATTACCATTACAATAGAAGACAATGGAGTGGGCATACCTGAGCAGCAACTAGGAAAAATATTTGACATGTATTCAAGAGCCAACGACCAGATAGAAGGCACAGGCCTTGGGCTTTACATCGTCCGCGAAACTATCGAGAAATTAGGCGGTACTGTTTCGGTCGACTCAAAAGAAGGGCAAGGATCTAAGTTTTCAATAAGCCTGCCGCGGCAATCAATTCTTGCCTGACCGCCACAACTTCTGTTCGAAAATGTAGAATAGAAGGGAATTTGTAAAAATGTATACCTAAATTGTGGAATATGCCAGACCCCCCAATGCACTGATGCCTATCCACATAATCATGTTGAGTTTGAATCGATATAAGGCAACCAGTGAGATCAAAATCCAAGCCATGGCAAACCAATCTGGAGAAAACTGAAATCCTTTTGGGAAGACAATTGCTCTGCCAAAATAAAGCGTGAGGTTTAACACAACACCCACAACCGCAGCGGTAATAATAGAGAGTATCTTTTTTAGTTTTTCATTCTCCTTTGTCTTTTCAATAACAGGCGCTCCAATCAGAATAAATAAGAAGCACGGAAGAAAAGTATAAAATGTAGTGCATAACAATCCAACCGTCCCTGCCGCAACAGATCCTCCGTATACATTGTAGCCAGCCATAAAACCAACAAATACCAAAATCATGATAAGCGGACCGGGAGTACTCTCACCCAACGCCATGCCATCCATCATTTCATATTGCGAGAGCCAATGAAATTTCTCCACACTCTCCTGCGCCACATAAGGTAACACCGCATATGCTCCACCAAACGTTACAAATGCAGCCTTGGTGAAAAATACATTGAGTGAAATCCAAAATTGATTTTCGGTTGCTATCAGATAAATGAAAACAAAAGGAATAATCCAGAGAATCACACCAATGGACGTCTTCAACAAAATACTTCTGGAGTTTAATCCATCGTAAATGGGTGCAGAGAACTTATTGAGGTAATACTGTGATTCATTAATATCTGATTTTGTAGTTGCCTTCGAAGGCTTCAGCAATGATGGATAAACCTGTAATGCCAACAAGCCCACCACAATAGCCCCCAGGATAATCAGTGGAAAAGAAATATTAAAAAAGAAAATGCAGATGAATGAAACTGCGGCAAGCCCATAATGAAAAGATGTGAGCAATGATTTCTTACCAATCTTTATCATTGCCAAAATAATGATAGCCACTATTGCTGGCTTAAGGCCATAAAACAAAGCGGCTACCCAAGCAAGTTTTCCAAACGATACATATGCCACACTTAAACCCAACAAAATAAAAACCGAGGGCAAAATAAAAAGTATACCAGCTACTAAACCACCCTTCACACCATGTAAGAGCCAGCCAATATAAGTTGCTAGTTGTTGCGCCTCAGGCCCCGGCAACACCATGCAATAATTTAATGCATGCAAAAAACGACTATCCGAAATCCATTTCTTTTTCTCCACCAAAAATTCATGCATGATGGCGATTTGCCCTGCGGGACCACCAAAACTAATGAAGCCTAGCTTTAGCCAGAATTTAAAAGCTTCATTAAAGGTGGGTTTCGGTGGTGCCTCCATTACGGTTCGTTAATCACTATTTTGTTTTGCGAAGATCAAGATTATGAAAAACAAATAACCGAATGGCATTGATGTTTAAATATTGGTCTCCACCGGACAACTGCTGAAACACATACATATAGCCAAGCTGCGCGTTGAGCTGAGAGGTGAACTGATAACCCAATCCTACAAAAGTTCTGTTCTGATCAAAATAGTTATAGACAATCTGTTTTCCAAAATTGATCATCAGTTCATTGTTGATAAAAAGGAATGGGGTTTTTGCCACTACTTGTTTGCCTTTTAATGGAATGGTAAATGACATGTTGTAACGAATCCGGTAATTGAAACTATAATCATCCGTCAATTCCCCAGCGGCAACTACTCTTCTGAATCGTTCTTCCAAACGTACCCACTGCATCATACTGAACGAATTCTTTTTTTCCACCCATTGTATTTGTTGCCACGGACGATGTTCAGGAACATCTGGTCCGCCTGTAGTTGAATATCGCGTGGCATGGGCGTACGCAGCTGTTAACTTTACGTGATCATTGATATAATAGGTATAACCTGCCCTCGAAATCGTCTGCCCAACCTGATCCACAAAGTTTCCGGTAAATCGAAGATGTAAGTCAAGCCACATTCCCGATTTATTGGTAAACCGTGTTTGATTGAAATAACCCAACCAGGTTTGTTCTTCGGTTTCAGATTCTTTGGTTTGTGAAAAAGCCTGCTGTCCATTTAGTAGAAATAGGCAACAGGCAATTGGCAATAGGCAATGTCTCATCTTCATCGATCGCTTATAATTATCAATTAAATATACTCTTCTTGTATTGGCAGAGCAAAACCAGCATGAGATTAACGATTAGAAAGAATGCTTCAGCGTTACACCAAAAGTTCTGGGATCTCCCAGCACACCGGCATAATGTCCTGCATTACCACCAGCTGGCAAAAGTTGTTCGAAATAATCTTTATCCCGGAGGTTACGGGCCCATAAGGATATTGATGTTCCACTCGATACACGGAAGCCAGCTCTTGCATTGAGCAGGGCATAACCATCAATATTCAAATAGGCTGAAGGAGATGGGCTCGAAGAGAAATCGGATCGATAATACGTATCAAACGCGATGAAGAACTTCCCTGACTGACGGAGGAAATTTCCCTGAGCAGTGAACTCACCACCCAATGATCCTGCCCACTTGGAAAGGCCTGGAAGATCGCCACCGGAAATATCTTTGAATGATACTTGTAAGCCATCTACTGTTAAACCAGTTTCTTCCAGCGGCAGTGGTGCATTCGTAAACGTAACATATTTACCTTCTGTATAGGCAGCAGCTCCGTAGAAAGTAAAATGTTTGTTCACTTTGAAGTTCGCATCTAATT
Source organism: Bacteroidia bacterium (assembly GCA_043750455.1). Taxonomy (GTDB): domain Bacteria; phylum Bacteroidota; class Bacteroidia; order Cytophagales; family Cyclobacteriaceae; genus ELB16-189. The sequence goes on from JAYVBN010000142.1 coordinate 12,630, forward strand.
CAACACCGCGTACATTCACCTCCTCGGCATTTGCGATATAGCCACGATTGACACCCAGCTCAGGTGATTGAACATTTGTCTGATAGTCTTTAATGTCTGTGTTGTGGATCGTCAGGTTCAAGGTGAAGTTATCAATTGGCGAGGTCTTAACACCTATTTCTAGGTGCTTTACATCTTCTGGTTTAATAACCGCCAAGTCAGTTGCAGGCTGGCCGTTAATGGTTGGAAGACCAGCCACGTTAACACCTACCGGCTTATAGCTGGTAGAATAAGTTGCAAAAGTATTAATGCGCTTATTAGCTTGATAAGAAGCGGTGAGTTGATAGGTAAAGTTGTTCTCTTCAGCATCTGCCTCGTAGAACTGATCGGTGTATACACTATTTTTCAAGGCAATCAATGCAGGAACGGTTGTCTGAAGTCCACCATATGTTTTTCGATCATAGCTTACATCCTTCTTGTCGTAGTTAAAACGGATACCAGGTAGTACATGTAAACCTTCAATAATTTCCCAATCAAGATTGGCGAATGCTGCTGCACTCAAGGACTTTATTGAAGATTTAGTACTGATACCATAACCTTCAAAAAGACCTGGTGTTTTCCACAGTGCACTTGTTGAGCTTTGCGAAAAGCGCCATTGTGACGAACCGGATTCCTCTGTGCCATTCGTTTTTACTTCCTGGTCAATATAGAAGAGGCCAACAACACCGCTTAAGCGTGAAGAGAACTCACCTGCATAGCGAACCTCTTGCGACCAATTGGTATGCTCAGAAGGGTTTTGCGATTTCGCCAAGGCTTGCAAGCCAGTAAAGTCTCTATCGTTTGATGGATCCCAATTCCAGTAGCGCCAGGCTGTAGTTGAGGTTAGTGTACCCGGACCAATTTTTTGATCTATGTTAAGCGATACACCACCAAGGTCGTTGCCAGATTGCCATGGCGTGTCGTGATCAATCACACGGTCAAATGCGTTTTCACTTGGCAGCGTGTAGTTAAGATCAGTAATGATGGAATTGAATTGACGATACCCTGCACGATTCGTCTGCACAACTCCTGCTACTACTTGGGCATAACCATCAGGTCGCTGACGCGAAGCATCACCGGACAGTATAATGGAGGTATTATCGGATGGTTCGAATAACAATTGGGCACGAGCACCAAGGTTATTAATGTCGTTAATATATTTTCCAGTACGGATGTTCTCAATAACACCATCACGCTGAGTTCCTGAAAAGGAAACTCGCGCTGCCAATTTCTTGCTCAATGGACCTGTTATGGAAGTCTTCGCTTGAATGTATCCATAGTTACCATAACTAAGTTCGAAATCAGCACCTGGGGTGAAGCCCGCCTTTCTTGTGGTAATGTTGATAGCGCCAGCGGTTGTATTCTTACCAAAGAGAGTTCCCTGTGGACCGCGCAACACTTCAATCTGTTCGATGTCAATAAAATCGAATGTGGCTGCAGCGGGTCTCGCATAGTAAACACCATCTACATAGAAACCCACACCCGGGTCAAGGCCATCGTTGGTGAGGCCGAACGGAGACCCTACTCCACGGATATTGATACCTGTGTTGCGAGGATTGGAAGAATAAAGCTGAACGGATGGAACAAGCTCTTTCACGCGGTTAATGTTGAACGCTCCAGCTTGTTCAATTAGCGAACCACTCACCACAGAAATCGGAATAGGAACATTTTGCGCTGTCTCCTCTCTTCGTCTTGAGGTAACTACTATTTCATCCAACAAGCTATCATCAATAAGAAAAATATCCAACGGAGCATCTGGCAATTCATAAATCTCTACTTCATGTGTTTTATAACCCACCAAATTGAAAAGCAGTGTGAATGGCAAGTCCTTGGATGCTTTGATACTGAAGTTACCGTTGGTATCCGCAACCGCATAAATGCTGGTGCCTTTTATCGCAACGGTTGCGCCCGGTACAGGTGTATTATCTCCGCTCTTAATCACGCCCGTTATAACACCCTGAGCGAATGCCACATCGCTTAGAAAAATAATGGGAAGTATAAATCGTAAAATTTGCTTCATAGTTAACGTGCTTTAAAAATAATTAATTGGTGTTAGGGTTTAAGTGTTATTTACCATGCTGAGAAGCAAACTGACCTTGCTTACCCAAACGGGATTGTTCTGGTTTCAGAAAGCCAAGTGTGTGAAGATCATTCTGCCCGTTTTGAATAACCCACTGCAGAAAAGCAATTGCCTCCGGATTAGGGTCAGTACTTACTGAAAGATTCAGGTATTCGATTGGAAGGTTGAAGATTTCCTTTGCGTTCTTTTCCTCAAGCCGTTGAACTACAGTTGACAGGTTATCATAGAACTTTTCGTTATCGCCAACCTTTCCATTTCCATCCAGGTCAATGGGCAAAACTGTTATGCCAGCATGTGGCTTTCCGGTGGTTTGATCATAAATCAAATTCACGGGCAAATATGACAGGCCAATTGAATCGCGAAGCAACGCTTTGAGAAGATGTTCATCAGAGCCAGCAATTACTTTTCCAAGTATATCTTTTTGTTCGTAGCCAAAGTATTTGGTGAATGTGATGGGAGCCCCGGCCTTTTGTAAGCGGGTATAAACAGTAAAGGGGGTTTTGATTTCTTTTTTGTCAGACGTGATATCGTGAAAGAAAAGCTGTTTGATCAAATCCTTATTCAACCCTTTGGCCGAATATACTTTCGCGAAAGCTGATTGACTGTTGGCCACCGG
>JAYVBN010000143.1:0-6728 GCA_043750455.1 Bacteroidia bacterium
TTTTACATAGTTGCTTTTTACTAAACTTAAATTATTGACGAGACTCAAAACCGCAATCACTAAGAAACCAATTCCGGCTTGCACAAATCCTCCATACACTCCAATAAACAAAAAGAGAAATGCTCCTATCCACTGACTCCTTGCGTCTAGTTTCTCTTCACCTTTTGATTTGAAGGGATCGTACAAAATCAGGAATACGGAAAAGATCATCACGCCAACAAATATTTTGTTGAACACTTCATCAGCAACTTTGGATGCGAGCATTGAACCTATTAGCCCACCACCCAATGATGCTAACCCTAGATAAAGACTATACGGCCAGGGCAATTCAACACCTTTACTTTTGAATCCGCCAACAGCAAAAATATTTTGAAATAGAATGGCAACCCGGCTTGTGGCATTAGCCATGGTAATTGGCAAACCCATGAACGTTAGAATGGGAACAGAGAACAATGAGCCGCCACCGCCTACTGTATTGAGAAACGCAGCTAGAAAACCGACTGCTATTATTAGTGGATATTCGTACCAAGCCATAGAAATATCCACTTGCAAAGGTTAACTATTTCTCATTAATAAGGTTGGGGTAAGAGATCAGGCAACCTTTAGGTTAACAATTTCTAATTCAGCGCCCTTGCTGCTGGCATCATTACCCTTTTTTAGGACTTCCTTGGTCATTTCCTCGGAGAGATAATAATGACCGCAGTTTGCACATACATCAGCAGGAACATTTTTAATTAGAACGATAGTGTCTTTTTTTTCGAGTGTTACGGTTACAAGCCCTGCAATAGTTACTCCGTTATGACATAGGGTGCAGTTCATGGTTATTTTATTTTAGTTTTAAAGTTTGTTGCCCAAATTTCTTTGCTGGGTTCATAAACGGTTATGACTATACATTTATTCATATTATCTTTAGCAACAACAAGGTGCAAAGGTCTATGGTTCACATGACATAGCATTAAATAGCTTGGATATGGTTTGTCATTCGGATATTCCTTTATTACTTCCCCTATATCAATTACCTGTTTTACATCATCAACTAAAATATCGCGCTTAAACATTTGGCTAATAGCATGGTCACTAAATACAATTGTACTACAAACCATTGATCTGAATTGATGCGGTGTAAAATTAATGAATTATCGCAAGAACATTAAATGGTCTGCCAGACGATGGTTATTCCTTTCTGATAGCTTCAACAGGATCAAGTCTTGCTGCGCGTATGGCAGGATAGGTTCCAAAAATTACACCACCAAGAATTGCAATAACAGAAATCACCAAAAAAGTATTGAGTGTATAGTCTGCTTGAAAAGGAATTTTAGTTAATGCTTTTACAATAGGTATTGCGGCTATTGTAAAAAGTACACCTACAATTAACCCCAAAAGACTTCCAAAGACTGAGATGGTGATAGATTCAGTTAAGAATTGATAAAGAATCGCCCGCTTATTAGCACCCACTGCTTTGCGAATTCCAATTTCTCTTGTCCGATCAGTTACAGAAATCAGCAGAACATTCATAACACCTATTCCACCGACTACAACTGAAATTCCAACAATAAGTCCCATGACAATCCTAAATAGTAAAAATGCTTGTTCGGCTTGCTTAAGTCTAAAATCGTTAGTTGTAACCGTGACATCGGAATGATCACCCGGAAAATTTCTTTCAATCCAATTGTTGATTTGCGATTTCAGCTCATTGATGTCTTCAAGATTTTTGGCTTCAACAATGCAGGAAGGAAGATTTTTTTTGAGTTCATCCTCGGCAATAGTGGAAATAGGAATAATAATTTCAGGACTTCCTGCTTTTTCATCCTCCCACACACCAATCACCTTGTATTCTATTCCTTTAATGATGATTCTGTTGTCAACGCTATTCCCCACATTTTTTGTTTTAAGTTCGTGTGCATAAACCTGATTGACTAAGGCGAGTTGATTACGATCGGTCACATCCTCATCCAGGAGATTTTTTCCTTCAGTTATTTTGAGATCGGAATGCGTGGTGGTATTCATTCCTTTAATGTTTGCACCCATTGAAACAGCCTTCATTGAAATTTCTATTTCATCCGGAAATGAAACGCGATAGGTTTTCTTAACTGGAAATGTCAACGTCTTTTCCAGCTCGGCAAACCTGTCGTAATTGATATAATTGAAAGTATCTCTCTCAATGCGCACGTTGTTAACCCATTTAAATGGCTCGGTCTTAATGAGTATGGCCTGCAGTGAGGTTGTTTGCGTAATTTGATCTTTGGCAAATTTTTCCATGCCGTCTATCAACGAAAGTATGCTGACCAGGGCAGCCACGCCTATAACTATACCCAGCACGGAGAGAATTGTATGAAAAAAATGCGAACGGATATTCTGTAAAGAGAGAAGAAAAGAACCCAGTATAACTTTAATCATAGCACTGTTTGATGCAAAGACTGTTTCGATACGAAAATGTTACAGCAGTATTGTTACAAGTTCCTCGTTTTTAGTATTGTCAGCTTACAACTTTAGACTTGAAACCGGTGACTTATTTGACTTTCACGTTGCGGACGACTTTAGAAAAAATGCCAGGTAAGAACCTTTTAAAATAAATGGCCATCACTTCTTTTCGGCCACCGATGTATACTTCTTGTTTTTTCTTTTCAATGGCATGAATCATCTTTTTTGCAAAGATGGCAGGCTTCATTCCTTTATCGTGTGTATCATCTTTTCTGTTTTGCGGTTTGCCATCGCCTAGCAATGCGGCAATACTCAGGTTGGTGTTAATCCATCCGGGGCAAACAAGCGTGACGTAAATGTTTTTGCTTTCTTTCCACAGCTCCGCTCTTAGTGAATCAAAAAAACCATGCAGTGCATGTTTAGCTGCGGCATATCCTGAACGATATGGAGTGCCCAGTTTCCCCATCACACTTGTAACCGTTACATAATGACCGGATTTGCGTTTCAGAAAGTGAGGTAAGAGATATTTTGTTAACGCTATGCTTCCAAAATAATCCACTTCCATAATCTGTCGGTCAACTTCAAGAGCGGTGTCTTTTGTAAGACTTCGCTGACTTATGCCTCCGTTGTTAATAAGAATATCAACATGGCCAAAAAATTGAATGGCTGCTTCTGTACTCAACTTGAGTGTGCTAGGTTGTGCAAGATCCAATGGAAGTACGCGTATGTTGGCATGTGCCTGCGGAATACAATTTCCTCTTACGCGATCGAGTTCTTCTTTTCTTCTTGCCGATAAAATTAACTTAGCTCCCCTTCGGGCAAACTCATATGCCAATGCTTCACCAATTCCGGAAGAGGCTCCGGTAAGCCATATTACTTTTTTTTGAAAAAAGATTGACATAGTAAGTTAGATCAGTTAGCAAAATTAGAAGTGCGATGCTTGTGATCTTCGGAATATACCCATATCGTGTAAATACCAATAGCGGTGCCAATGGGGAATGTAAAAAGTTTGAAGCAACCAAGCACCAGAACAAGGGTAAGTGCCCATATCTTTTTATATAATAATGCAATGCCACCAATGATAGATGGAACAGCGAACAAAAGGATGACACCAAAGGTGATTATACGGGTGAATGGAACGATCCAAACCAAAATCCACTGCTCATCTACTTGAGCGTGTTCGAGAATATAGGGTAATAGTATTGAAAACAGCGTAGATAAAATGAGCATGATCAGGATTTGGACTGATCCTGAAATAATAAAGAGTATGCCGAGTATGCGTTTATGTGTTTCCATATTCGAAGTTAGTTAAAAGAATTTATCAGCCCTTATGTTCATAGACAACAAAATCAAATGCGTGCGCATGTCGTGCATCTGCTGGATGGTGTATGCGGGATGTTTCTTCCCAGTTTTGGCTTTTGAATTCGGGAAAAAAAGTATCGCCTTCGATTTCAGCATTGATCTCTGTCAGGTATAACCTTTGGGCGATGGGAAATCCAAGGGTATAGATTTCAGCTCCGCCAATGATAAATGCTTCTTGTTCATTATTTTTTTTAGCCAGTTCAATTCCTTCTTCTACTGAATGAACAATAATGCACCTATCCGCTTTAAAATCCTTTTGACGTGTTACCACGATGTTGGTGCGATTGGGCAACGGCCGAAATTTTTCAGGAAGCGAATCATAATTTTTTCTTCCCATGAGCACGTGATGATCCGTTGTAGTCTGCATGAAGTATTTCATATCATCAGGTAAATGCCAGGGGAGGTCATTGTCTTTACCGATGACTCGGTTTTTGGATACGGCTGCGATGAGTGATATAATCATTAAATGTTCGATGTTCAATGTGCAAATTAGCCAATTATCTCAAGCCTAAATTTTTACATTGGCAAATTGAGCATTGAGAATTAAATTTTGTTTCCTCTTAAAAATTCCTGAATGTTCATTTTCTTTTTTCCTTCCGGCTGAAGTTCTTCAATAGAAATCCAGCCATCGGAAGTCTTCACGTAAAGATAGGTCTTGTCATCTGTCTGTACGTCACCTACGGTCGACTGTCGACTGTCGACTGTTGACTGACTGCATCTTAATATCTTAAACACCTTCCCATTCAAATTTGCCCACGCACTTGGATATGGACTTAACCCCCTCACAAAATTCCTGACCGCTTCACTCGTTTGGTTCCAGTTGATCTGGCAAGTCTCTTTAAAAATCTTTGGCGCATGTTTTATTTCTACATCCGATGACTGAACTATTGAAGGATAATCACCGATCTCAATTGCACGAACAGTTTTCAAAACCAATTGGGCGCCTTTTTTCATCAAGCGGTCATACAGTGATCCCACGTCATCAGAATCAAGAATACGTTCTTTCTCCTGAAAGATGATGCTGCCCGTATCAATTTCATGCTTGAGAAAAAAAGTAGTTGCACCAGTTTCTTTTTCTCCATTGATGATAGCCCAATTGATAGGTGCCGCCCCGCGATATTGAGGAAGGAGGGAAGCGTGAAGATTAAATGTTCCCAATTCAGGCATTGACCAAACTACTTCTGGTAACATTCTAAAAGCTACTACTACCTGTAGATTGGCTCCGTAACTTTTTAGTTCTTCTATAAATTCTGGTGATTTTAAATTGGTTGCCTGAAGGATTGGTATGTTGTATTTCAATGCACACTCTTTCACAGGAGATGGCGTCAACTTTTGTCCACGACCTTGTGGTTTGTCTGGTGCTGTGATGACAGCAACCACATTAAATTTATTCTCAATAAGTATTTCTAAACTTGGCACAGCGAATTCGGGTGTGCCCATAAAAATTATTCGAAGTTGGTTCATCAGACCGGTAAATCTTTAGCGACTGCAAAGATGGAGGAAATTAAAAATTAACAAGGTATAGGGCCTGCTTTTGTTTCCGAAGGGATTGAAAGCAGTATCTTCATGCAGCTACCCTAAAAGTAAGTTGAGAATCCAAACTGAAACCCTGCTGTTTTTGAAGCGGGATTTCCTAATAAATCAGTTGTCCAGTTGTAACGGTAATTAAGCCTGATAACTGTTTGAGAGGTTGGCCTCCAGCTAAAGCCTGGCACAATTGAAACAAAGTCTTCACTGATATTCCCTCCAGTTTCGTTGAACTTGCCTTTGTTCCAATCTACATACTCCAATCGGCATACAGCGTTTATGACAGACTTCTCAAAACCGAAAACATTTTTTCTGATGATAGGTTGAACAATATCTATGAATCCACCTGCCTGCTTTTTACCATATTGTTGTGTGTAGGTATCGGGCACATCTACCTTTACAAAAGCCCATTCCGCAACGATATACGTTTTAGTTACAGGAACTGTAGTATTAAAATCCACCGCCCAGGTATCCACTCTTCTTCTCTTATCAAGGGTCAAGCCATCCTCCTGAAACTTGTTATACACACCGCCCATGTACGAAAGACCCAACTCTCCGATTCTTTTATTCCTCAAAGCTACTTTTGCAGTAACCAAAGGCACGCCATTAAAACTTTCTTCAAATCGATCGGGGTTTAGTTTACTTGCGGGCAGAAAAGTTTTGTTTTCTGAATTGGAGATGATCTGATCATCAAAGCCGTTGGTCAAATACACTTCGTAAGCATACACCCAGTTCTTATTATATTTCTTGCCATATAATCCAAACCCAACATTGCTCCAGGTGGCCGGAAGAAGTTGGGTTGCTGAAAACGGGCGATCTATAAACTCCCACTTAGGCCCATCATGATTTTGATTGAAGGCTCCAATGGGATTCATCACTACGCCACCTCTCAGGTTGAGCAAGGGATGAAATTCAATATCAACAGATGCAAATTCGATATTGATTTCTTTGGTGCCATCTTCAAATTCAATCTCAGAAAGAAATTTAATCCGTCTGGAAATGCCAGAGGCAATGAATAGGGTAAGTCGTCTCATTTGAAATTGATGACCTTCAGTAACTCCATCAGTTCCCAGGTGTTGCCAGTTGGCTTCCACATATCCGCCCAGTGCCACCGGCACTTTGCCGACTGATAAAAACGGACGGTTGTATATAGCGTCCATATTTAGTTGTAGACTGGAAGTATCTTTCTGAGTTCTTCTTAACAGGGTAGAGTCAATCTGCCCATGAACAAATGTTGTAGTTAAGACAAACAGAATTGAAAATGATAAAACTCTTTTCATGACTGGCGCATGTCAATTATGATTTTGTTGTCAACAGAGGAAACCGGAAACGAACGCAGATTTCGTTCGGCCGGGCCATTGCTAACGATTCCTTTATTATTGAATTCACTGCCGTGGCTTGGGCATTGAAGATGATCA
>JAYVBN010000144.1:0-2488 GCA_043750455.1 Bacteroidia bacterium
ATGCAACTTATGATCTTACCAACTTGGCAACGCTCAAAAATTGGCCGCTTACAATCGTCATTGTTGATATGGCCTGGGGGGCAGTTCTAACGGCTATTGTTAGTGCTGCCGGGTATGGCATTGTAAAGTGGCTGAATTGATGATTACGGTTTTCTTTCAACTTTCACTCATTATCTTCATTTATGCGGCCACTTGGTTTGTTATCTCTGTTGTAATAAAGCGAAACGATATTGCCGACATTGCCTGGGGTCTCGGCTACTGCATGCTCTGTATCTATTTATTTTTTACCCAACCACATCAACCCATTTCCTTATTGTTGTATGTTCTTGTTATTTTGTGGGGTCTTCGCCTTAGTTTTCATATTTATTTGCGCAACCGAAATAAGTCAGAGGATTTTCGGTATCGCGAGTGGCGGGAAGCCTGGGGAAAGAAATTTTATTGGCGATCCTTTTTACAAATTTATTTATTGCAGGGATTTTTTCTGCTCATCATTTTTTCACCTGTAGCTTGGGCGGCCGTATCTTCGTCAACTGAATTGACTTTGGTGAGTTATCTGGGTACGATTTTTTGGGTATTCGGATTTGGCTATCAAATGACAGCCGATTACCAGCTATCGGTTTTTGTTCGCCAACGAAGAAATAAAAATGAGGTGATGCAAACTGGCTTATGGAAATTTTCGCGCCACCCTAATTATTTCGGGGAGATTGTTATGTGGTGGAGTGTTTTCATCATCATACTGCCGCTGAAATTCAGCACCCTATTTATCGTAAGTCCACTAACGATAACAATTTTATTGATTTTTGTTTCTGGTGTACCAATGCTTGAGCGAAAATATAGAGGAAATAGTCTGTACGAGGCATATGGAAAAATAACCCCAGCCGTTGTTCCTAAATTCTTTTTCTTAAAGTAAAATTCACAAAATGACTTGGATAGTCAAGAGCATCGATAGCGCTGGCCTTACAATAGGTTCGTCAATTATTCCTGAAAAGCCAGATTCGAATGGAGAATAAAGCCAGTCGTTTAGATCAAAATCTTTAGTATTGTACAATATTTTGACCATTAGACGATAATAAATATAAGCGTGTATGAATTTTGAAACAAGTGCAGTGCATGCCGGTCATCTTCAAGATGCGAATGCCGGATCGGTTATAAATCCAATTTATTTATCCACCACATTTGAGCGCGATGAGGAAGGTAAAGTAGCGCCAAAAGGATTTACATATTCTCGCTTGGCCAACCCCAATAGAACAGGATTAGAAATAAAACTCGCTGTGCTGGAAGCAGGTGCTGAAGCTATGGCTTTCTCATCGGGGATGGCCGCCACAATGGCTGTATGTCATGCACTGTTAGGGCCGAATACACACGTGATCATTTCAGACGACTGCTATCATGGCGCGGCTCATCTTATTAAAAGGATGTACGCCCGCTGGGGTATTACCTATTCAGAAGTAGACATGACCTATCCTGCGAATGTAGAAAAGGCAATTGCGGCAAACACAAAATTGATTCTCATCGAAACACCGTCAAATCCTCTATTGAAAATTGCTGACATTGAAGCAATCTGTGCCATTGCCAAAGTTAAAAAAGTAGCAGTGGCCTGTGACAACACCTGGGCAACACCTTATATTATGCAGCCGCTGTTACTTGGTGCGGATTATGTCATTCATTCTTCCACCAAATATTTTGGTGGACATTCTGATGTAATTGGTGGATGTGTAATCGTAAAAGAAAAAAATGAAGTATCGCAAAGTCTTCGCGAATATCAAACCATTGGTGGTGTTGTCCCATCACCGTTTGATTGTTGGTTGTTGGATAGAAGCATTGCCACTCTTCCCTTGCGCATGGCTGCGCAAGCCAAAAGTGCAAACGTCATCGCCAATTATCTTAACACGCACCCAAAAATTGAACGCGTGTATTATCCAGGATTAACCACACATGTAAACTATGAGGTTGCAAAAAAGCAAATGAAAGGAATCTATGGTGGAATGCTGTCGGTACTGGTAAAAGGTGGGAGAAAGGAGGCGATGGATTTTGCTAATCAACTTTCTGTATTTAAGCACGCAACCAGTTTGGGTGGAGTAGAAAGTTTGATTGAGCATCGCCTAACTTCGGAAGGAGATAATCCAAAAAGTCCTGATAATTTATTAAGACTGTCGATAGGTATTGAACACATCGATGATCTGCTGAATGACATTAAGAAAGCCTTGGGATAAAAATGCAGAAGGTTTTGGGCGCGTTCCCCCAGGGCGCAACGGTAGGCTGACAACCTTGGCATCACCTGAATTTGCTATTTAGGGCCTGCCCGGACATAACCGTTGCAGCATAGGCAGTCTCATAAAAACACCCTCATTCCTCAGGTAAAAATGAACGAGTCAATCAAACTATTTCAAGCCTGATAATACTTAGTAATATTCCAATATTCTCTCTCGAGAAAATGGCTATTACGTCTCCACTTCTATTGCCATGTAAAGTTGGTACCTGCTTCAAT
>JAYVBN010000145.1:0-2615 GCA_043750455.1 Bacteroidia bacterium
AAATAGTTTTATGCCATCACGCATGGGTATTTGAACTTCCATTTTGTCATAATGCTGGCGCACATAAGCAGAATCTCTATTTTGAGCAATTGCCGAAACAGTAAAAAACATAAGTAAAAACAAACCGAATGCAGATTTCATATGGCTTTTAAGTTATCCTGAAAAGTAAGCATCTGAATGACCATTATCAATAGATTTTGGTTAAGCGGTTCATCCATTTTGCGTTGCAATTTGCGGTTTGAATGCTGATCTTACCAGCAGCAATTCATGATTCAATCCAAAAATTATACACTTCCAGTAGCCATTGCTTTGGTTATTGCCAATATGATTGGAACTGGAGTGTTCACGTCACTTGGCTATCAGGTGGAGGCAATCCCTTCCGGCTTTGCCATTCTCATGCTATGGTTGCTGGGAGGATTGATCGCCTTGTCGGGAGCCTTTACCTATGCAGAGATTTCCACCACGCTAAAAAGATCAGGAGGCGAATACTTTTACCTGAGCAAAATTTTTCACCCTGCGCTTGGGTTTGTCGGTGGATGGATGAGTGCTATTGTTGGCTTTGCTGGTGCGATATCAGCAGTAGCAATTGCCATTGGAGAATATTCACAAGATGTGTTGGGTATTCCTACAAAGATAGTAGCCGTTGCTGCCATCATTGTTGTTTCAACTATTCATTGGTTCGGTGTTAAGACCGGTGGAATTGCCCAAACGATACTTACATCCGTCAAGCTTTCACTCATTGCATTCTTTTGTCTGGCGCCATTCTTTGTTTCAGCGTCAGATGTATCCGGAATTTCATTTGTGCCTGATGGTAAAGATTTAAATTTAATGATGAGCCCAGGCTTTGCCATTTCGTTGGTCTTTGTTGTTTATGCTTACACCGGTTGGAATGCTGCTGCTTATATCGCGGGTAATTTAGAAAACCCCACCCGAAACCTGCCCATTGCTTTAATTGCAGGGACGCTAATTGTAGCATTTGTTTACCTGGCTCTTAACGGAATGTTTTTATACTCGGCAACTTTTGAAGAGCTCAATGGACAAAACGACATTGGCAATGTGGTGGCTCAAAAATTATTTGGCCAACGTATTGGAATTATTTTTTCAGGCCTGTTCAGCTTTGCTTTACTTTCAACACTTAGTGCGATGACTATTGCCGGGCCACGGGTAACGGAAGCGATGGGAGAGGATTACCCATTGTTAAAAAGTTTTTCAGTAAAGAATAAATTTGATATGCCTTATGTTGCTATTCTGGTACAAGCAGGTTGGTCTATTTTTCTGGTCGTAGTTAGTTCCTTTAAAGAAATCATCCAGTACATTTCTGTTAGTCTTTCTATTTTTTCCATGATCACCGTGATAAGTGTTTTTCAGTTGCGCAGGATGTACAAGAAAGAGGATCGCCCCTACAGTCTGCCTTTTTATCCCATCCCACCACTTATTTTTACAATATGCACGTGTTGGATGATTTGGTACATGACCAAGGATGACCCCCGTATCCTTGTGTATTCATGCGTAACCATGATTCCCGGTTTGGCTTTATATTTTATCGCTTCAAAAAGGAAGTTCTGATTCTAATTAAGCCGGATGAAAAATGAAAGAGGCCAGAACTTTCCCGTGATCAGGATGTCTTTTGTTTTTTCGTTATACGCTATGCCGTTGAGTACATCTGCTTGTGGATACATCCACTTAGCCTTCTTGGCAAATTCGGAAAGATCTAGTTTCCCGACTACTTCTCCATTGGAGGGATCTATTTTTAAGATATAATTGGTAGTCCATTGATTGGCAAAGATATATCCTTCGATAAACTCCAACTCGTTAAGGTTCTTTGCTGCTGCGCCATTTTCTTTTACAGAGATCTTTCTCGCAACTGTAAGATCAATCGAATCAAGAAAATATAACGTTTCTGTTCCATCACTTACAATCAACTGATGATTATTGTGTGTAATGCCCCAACCTTCACGCTCATAGGAGAATTCACCAATTTTCTGGTAAGTAGACAAGTCATAAATAAAACCAACTTTGGTCTTATATGTGAGTTGATAAATCTTGTTGTTTAAAATGGTGATCCCTTCTCCGAAGTAAGCTTTGTCGAGTCGTACCTTTTTGTTCTGAGTACCTGTTTCAAGATCGACCTCTGCTATCCATGAATTTTCACCCCCTGTACTTTCAAATACTTTTCCATTGTGAATGATAAGGCCTTCCGTAAAAGCCTGATTATCGTGTGGTAGAACTGCTCTAGTAGAATACTTTAAAACACTGTAACCGGTTTCTGTTTCTATTTGTTTTTTATTGGGACTACAGGAAGCGAGAAGTAGAATAATGAAGAGTAAGGAGAGCTTCACGTATAGAGTAAATTAAAAAGTCACATTGACAATTAACTCTTCTCCTTTTCTTTTAACCTTCACTGGCACGGTCTGTCCCTTTTCGAATTTGCCCAATGCCTCCATGTACGTTTGTATGTCGCTAATTGGAAGTTCTCCAATTTGTGTAATAATATCGCCAGTCAGCATACCAGCCTTCTGTGCTGGCTTACCATCGGTAACGCCATCTACTTGCAAGCCCTTTACATCAGACGTGTAACTGGGCATCACGCCCATCGTCACTTTAAAACTTCTTGC
>JAYVBN010000146.1:0-5539 GCA_043750455.1 Bacteroidia bacterium
GAGAGAATAGGAACTACAGAAAAAATGCGTAGCTATGGATTACAACATCAAGATCTTAACTACAACAAAAAATTCTGGAACAACTACAATATAATCAAAGAAAGTCCTTTGGATAGAAAAATAATAGAAGATTTGGAGAAAGAGGGCTCCTTAGAAAAACAATTTGAGAAGAATTAGATTTAATACTGTTCAAACATTCTAAACAGGAACTACATTCTTATTCATTCTTAGCTGCTTACTTCGGGTAATGGCCAAGGCAATAAATCCCAACACAAAAAATACGATAAGTGACAACACCGAATTTTTCATCCCCAATCTCTCATCAATAAACCCAAATGTAAATATGCCAATCACGATGGCTATTTTTTCTGTCATATCATAAAAACTGAAAAAAGATGCTGTGTCTTTTGTTACGGGCATCAATTTACTATAGGTGCTCCGACTTAAAGATTGGATGCCTCCCATCACCAGGCCCACACCTACGGCCAGTCCGTAAAAATGGAATTCAACATTTTGTCCTGATTCCTTCAGCGTGGCTAAAGTATAGGCAGCCACACATATAACTATCCATAAGAGTACAATAGTCATCAATACATTTAGATTACCAAAAATGCTGGACAGCTTAGCGATCAAAGTCGCCCCGGCAACAGCAACCAATTGAATAATTACCAGGGTTATAATGAGTTTGGTTGCAGGCAAGCCGAGCATTTTACTTCCAAACATAGCTGCAGCCAGCATGACTGTTTGCACGCCCATACTGTATAAAAAAAAAGAAGCGAGGTACCAATTTAACACTCCAATTTTCAAAACTTGCTTAAACACTTTTGTCAGTTCTCTGAAACCAGATGTTAAAAAATTTGAACCCAACTTTCCGGCACTCGGTTTGCCTTTTGGCAGGAACGCAAATGTTATTTGCGCAAAGCCGATCCACCAAATACCGACCAATAAAAAAGTAATCAACGGGCCAGATGTTTTATCTCCCTTAGACTGGAAATAAAGGACTAAGCCAAATCCAACCATTTGTAAAATAACACTGCCGATGTAACCCATCATAAATCCCCTGGCGCTCACTTTATCGCGGTCTTCAAGGGCAGCGATCTCGGGCAGGTACGAATTATAAAAAACCAAACTACCAGCGTAACCAATTACAGCGCCAATGAAACAGCCAATTCCCCATTCAATATTGGCACCCTTAAACCAATAAAGCCCCATACAAGACAAGCCTCCGAGATAGCAAAAGAATTGCATAAACCTCTTCTTGTTGCCCTGACTATCGGCAATGGATGAAAGAATAGGAAGAAGCAGTGCGATGGTCAAATAAGCAAAGGCCAGTGTATAATCATATAGTGCAGAATTTTTAAATGTCATGCCCAGAAATGGAACGCTGCCTTCGCCATAGGCAGATTTTGTTACGCCAAGAAAGTAGATTGGAAAAAAGGTTGTGGTAATCACAAGGTTATACACAGAGTTTGCCCAATCGTACATCCACCAGGCTTGTACTGTCTTTTTGTTGTTCAATGTAAGCTGCATAATAAGAGATGTTTATTGGAACCCCTTCGGGAATATACGTGAAAAAATATTTTTATTCTCAATCCTGCACAAATCTATACAACAGAGTTGCCTGAAAAACAAACCCATTAGAGAAATCAGTATTTAATTGCTTACGATCATCACCAACCTTCAATAATACTGAGCCAAAAGTTATTTGATCGGTATCTTCATACACCCTGTAACTTCTTCCAAAGGAATATCCTGCTCTGGTTTGAATACTTAGTCCTTTGCTAAGATTGAATTTTAAGTAGCCGTATAAATCATTAGTGGCTTTCACGACATAACCAGGGTTACTATTCGTGGTCGAAATAGTTGTAAGATGATACGTTCTTATTTGACCGAAGAAATTCACTCCAATATTCAAGCGATCGTGAAGTTTATAATTCATGTCAGCAAGGAAAGGAAGAGTTAAATTTGCTTCAAATTTTTTGTCTGCACTGAGATAGTATAGTCCAAAAAGCGGTACGACAAAGGGACCAAACAATTCTGAATTGTAATACACGCCTAGTTTATAATTCAGATCATCACGTTTGGTATACTTCATCAAAGCAATTGCTCCTATTTGAAAATCTCTCTTGCCGATGCTTTCAAAATCAGAAGCCAATTTTGGAATCAGCAAATACGTGCCCGACCATTTGTCAGAATGCTTTTTGGATAGACCCATTCTTAGACCAAGCACAGAAATTGTTTCCTCAGGATCTGATTCAAATAGCTTTGTCTCGATTCGCTCATAAATCAGGCCCGTCAGAAGAGCATCAGAAGGATTTATAACAATGGGGATGGTAAGATCCACACCCAATTCTTTAATGCGCGTACTAGAATCACTGTTTTCAAAATGATTCATGGCCGTGTTTCCATAATAAAACTTGGCAATGTCCACATACTTCTGGCCAAACGTGGTTCCTGTTAGGAACAAAAGTGAGGTAAGGAAAAGAAGAAAAGAGCTATTGTATCTCATTATATTGAAAATAAACTAAACAAATTAATAATATTCAACAATTAAAAAAGATGGCAACACTAATAATGCACCTACACCAACAATTGCAATAGGAATTACAATTGCCCCAATTGCGACTTTCCTTACCTTGATATCATTGATAATTGAAATGTCGATGGTATCATTTTCGTAAAGGTGCACAGCTCCCCGTGCATCCTTCTGATATAATGTTCCATACATATTTTCTTCATCAACTCTCTTGATTTTAATTTTGACGGATACTCCAGTTTTAAGCTTCACCATGTGAAGCTTATTGATACTCACCTTTTTGATTATCTCATCCATTGATTTTGAAGATTGATTCTTAACTAGAGGTTTATAGCTAAAGCATGATGAAACCAATTGACTCACTGAAATTAACACTATTAACTTAATCGATAAAGCAGGGAAATTCTTCATAATTTATAAGTTGCTTGGTTTTCCTTTCATATCGCTGCTAGTCCACATTGGCGCTTATAATTTGCATGGCAGAGTTAAAATTTTTAAAAGAACCGCCCACTAGTATTTTCTCTTGAGCAGCCAAATGAGACAAAGCAGATATTCCCCCAGTTATTATCCCTACTATAATACCATTCCGGATAGCATGTGAAGGTGGCTCAGGGATTGGAGTACCTGTTACCGCGCTTAACAACGCATTTGAAGCGAGACCATTGACTGCGGCTTGCGTTTCAACCATTGCTACTAAGGGAACCGTTATTGCAAATCCAATGGCTCCACCAATCACAAAATGATGCATAGGCGACCTGCCCTTTCGTATAAAAGAAATCTTTGAGTAATGAATGGAATCTAGTTTATCTCCTCCCTCCACTATTTTGTGCAAGACAAGGGATGAGTCTAATAGATTAATAAGTTTACCTTTTGTCATGATTTTTCCTTCATGGTTATAAACCCGCAAGAATATTTTTTTCTTTTTTTCATTACGGGTGCCTTGCCCCCAGGAGACCGTGCAGATCAAAATAGAAAATAAGACGAGCCAGGGCAGAATTTGAAATGGTTGGATGTACTTTTTCATTGGCATAATTCTTTTGATTGACAGGTCAAAAGTACAGGGCGAAGAAATCGTTTCAGTTTTGTTCTTTGCTACTCTTGAAATTGGTTTTCGCGCAAATTCAAGGGTATTTAAGCAGCTACCTGGCGAGTTGCGTTTTTTGCAAATCCTTGAGTTTTAATAACACAATAGTTGCAAAAAATGCAATTCGCTTAATCCTAAATTCTACCTTCAAATTGACTCAATTCCAGAAAATGAATTTACCACTTCTTTAATGAAATTTTTTATATAGCGTAACCTGAGATGTTCCTTTGCCCGATTAAAGGCTAGCAATTATGATAATAAGCAAAATCACTTTTGCTACTGTCCCGGTGGCAGTCGCTCGCTTGGCCTTCCTTTTTACAATTTCGCCCTCATATCCATCCCTGTATGATTTCTCATCCATTCCGAATGGAACTTTGACTTGTTTAACTTTAGCATTTACACTGCCAACCGACAAAAAAGGAGAGTCCCAGTTATCGTCTTTGTAATGCATGAAAGCATCCATTACTCCGTGATCATAACTTTGATGATAGTATAACTCATTCATTTTTTTCCCTTTTACAACCTCCTTCTTCGCATTTCCCCATTTGGAATCGTAATCTACATCAGCAAGAATAGAATCCTGTGATTGTATTGCCCTATCATCGCTATCAACCGTCTGATAGATTATCCGTTTAACATCCTTTTTAGCCGACCCACTATCGTTTAATGGATCTCTTCCTAATGTATTGTGTTGAACATACCTTTTAACATCATCTTTTTTAACCCTTTCCTTTTTATCCTTGCCCTTCGGTAGGTACGAAATCGTCTCACCATCCATCTCTTGTATAAATCCCCGTAGGGTATCCTCAGGATAAAGAATAATTAAATCATATTCTTTTTTAAGGATATGACTCTCTCGATCAAATTCTATAAGAAATTCAGGTGTCTCGATTCTTGACACGTCCATTGTCTTCACATCGGCAAGGTTTCCTTTTATGACATACTCAACGTTTACAGAATCAATTCGCCAGAGCGTAACAGTCTTTATCGCTTTTCCTGAATGCAGAAAAATTGTGCTATTACTTTTCGGAAGAGTAAAATCCTGTGCTGTTGAAACTGAGATCCAAAAAAGGAATGGAATAAGAGAAATAAGAGTTTTCATTGTAGTCGTGGAGTTAGTTTAAGATCTCAGAAATTTTTGGTTTGCCATCAGGGAACTCAAGTTTGATGCGCCCCCATTTGCTTTCGTTGAATTCAATGCGATCAATTTTTTCCATTAGCAAGTCGTGAATACTTCCATTTTTTACATATACTATCCAATATTCTTTTACTTCGTGGAGTGTAATGTTTTTAATAATGGAACGGTCCTTCTCTATGATTTTGCCAGAACCCAGTGCAATCAAATCCTCTCTTTTAGTAAGGTCGGGCCGATGTCCTTGTTGAGGTGAAAGCATCAGGGCAAGGACAATCAACGACATAATCAAGGTTTGCATGGCTTTGTCTTTTAGTTTAATAATAGCACTGGCTTTTTAATTGCTTGAAAAAGTCAGAGAAGTGTGCAAGTCGACAAGTAAATTGATACTACTGCCAATTGCCGATTGCACACTGCCTATTTTTTTTACTGCACTTTGGGTTTTCTGTAAAGGTTAAATCCAAAAGAAGCTCCGACTACTGTTCCTTCTTTTCGTGGAAGCACATACACGTTTACAGGGATATTCAGGTAGCCCGACTTAAATGTTTTTCCTATGCCAAAAAACAAACTGGTAGAAAGTGCCAGACTGCCACGACTGTCTAATCGTTTAGTTATTGGATAAGGATTATCCTCCGTTGGGTTGGAATTAAACCATTCGTTAGTCAAATACCATTGGTCATTTTCAGTACCGTTATTTCCATCACCCCAAAACCCTTCTGCTTTTTTAACCACCCTGAACGATGGGCCAAATGCAAATTCCCATCCCTTCTTGCCCATGCGAAAACCA
>JAYVBN010000147.1:0-6807 GCA_043750455.1 Bacteroidia bacterium
CGAAAAAATTAAAACAATTGGTGATGCTTACATGTGTGCAGGTGGTATACCCAGCATAAATGAAACGCACGCGTTAGATGCGGTGAGAGCGGCTTTAGCAATGCAAACTTATATGCGCAAAAGACAGCGCGAAAGAAATATTACCGGAATTGAGGGATGGGAATTACGAATTGGAATTCACACAGGACCAATTGTTGCAGGCGTTGTAGGTAAAAGGAAGTATGCCTACGATATATGGGGCGACACTGTGAACATCGCAAGCAGGATGGAATCCAGTGGTGAAGCAGGGAGAGTTAATATATCTTCCATCACGCATTCTTTAATCAAGGATAAGTATGATTGTCAACATCGGGGGAAAATTTCAGCCAAGAATATAGGAGAAGTGGATATGTATTTTGTGAATGAAAGAATCGCCATTCCTTCTTAATCAGATCATTTTATTTGGTGCCTGGAAAATCGACAATGGTCAAACACACCTTATACACTTTGGGCGGCTTAATTCAAGCCAAATTCAAATTGCCTTGGCAAAACTTCATGTTTTTTAGTATAAATTCCTCAAATTTGATGGTATGATAGTATACCAAAGTCCATATTCCTCAATCGAAGCTGAGCCTGAGAAGCGATTATTGATGGCCGTATGGTTTAAGGAATCAATAGAATTGGATCAAGCGCAAGTGAAATCAGAAATCAGTAAGATCCTTGATTATATGAAGGAGTATTCCATTACCTCTATAATTGTTGATTCCCGAAATTATCCATTCCGTGAAAACGATGAGCTCCAATCCTGGATTAACCATACCTATATGCCGGAAATCATTGACTTCGGAATAACGCGTTACGCAATCATTGTTGAATCAAAAATAAAAACCACACTTGACGATTTCGAAGATTTGGATGAAGACGGTCTCATTGTCGAGTACTTTACAGATCCAGAGCAGGCCCTGCAATGGATTGCATCCTGATCAGGGAAGCGTATTGATTGGAATCCATTTGCTCGTAAGGAAATAATTCTGAAGTTCAACCAACTTGGGGCAAGTTTGAAAAAAGACCCTCATCAATTATAACTAAGGTCAAGCCAAAATCAGCCAGGGTAGAAGTGCCATCAACAAAGCTATAAAAAACCAAATTAGTAGTCTGCGATTTATTCTCTTTTGTGATGTCATTTTGCATTGTCAAGTGATAGAAGCTCTTACGGGAGAAAGTAGAATAGGTTTGACTTGAAATGCCCAAATCACCGGCTTAACAAATCATTAACAACAGCACAGAATTATTGATAGGATTTGCTAATCTTGCTATTGGAATTAGCTTTTACTCAACATAACGCATGACTAAATATACATTCACCGAAAAAAAAGATACACGTTCTGGATTTGGCATTGGCCTTCATGAGCTTGGCAAACAGAATATAAATGTGGTCGCACTTTGTGCCGATTTAACAGGGTCTTTGAAGATGGATGCCTTCAAAAAGGATTTCCCAGAAAGGTTCTTCCAAATTGGGATTGCGGAAGCCAACATGATGGGGATCGCAGCGGGTATGACCATTGGAGGAAAGATACCTTTCACCGGTACGTTTGCGAATTTTTCCACAGGCAGAGTGTACGATCAAATACGCCAATCAATCGCTTACTCAGGTAAAAATGTCAAGATCTGCGCCTCCCATGCAGGTTTGACATTAGGTGAGGATGGCGCCACACACCAGATACTAGAAGACATTGGCATGATGAAAATGTTGCCCGGAATGACCGTCATCGTGCCCTGTGATCACAATCAGACCAAGGCAGCCACCCTTGCCTTGGGAAATCATATTGGTCCGGCTTACCTCCGTTTCGGTCGACCAAGTTGGCCTATTTTTATTGCTCCTGACAGACCCTTTATCATCGGCAAAGCCGACAAAATGATTGATGGAAAAGACGTCACTATTTTCGCTACCGGCCACATGGTTTGGGAAGCGATTGAAGCCGAAGCTATTTTAGCAGAGAAAGGAATCAGCGTTGAGTTGATAAACATCCACACCATAAAACCTTTAGATGTAGAAGCCATTCTTGCATCCGTACAAAAGACTGGTTGTGCTGTTACGGTTGAAGAACATCAGATCAATGGTGGACTTGGAGATAGCGTTGCACAAGTTCTATCACGATTTAATCCTTCACCGTTAGAGATGGTAGCAGTAAATGATTCATTTGGTGAAAGCGGAACACCTACTCAACTCTTGAAGAAGTACGGGTTGGATAAAGAAAACATTGTGAAAGCTGTTGAGCGGGTGCTTGCAAGAAAAGGCAAATAAGATCTTCTTTACTTTGTATTAAAACTGATTCTGGATTCTCAGGATTCTGGTAGCTTTGGTTACCGATCAACTGAGAATTATTTATGAAATCATTTCTATTTCTGTTGTCAATTGTTGTCAGTACAATTACATCCTCCCATGCTCAGACAAACAAAGCAATACTGATTGAAGATAAGACTTGGGTAGATGCTCAAGCACTTCTCACCGACAGCACCATTGTCGTAATTCCCCTTGGAGCTGCCGCGAAAGAACATGGGCCTCACCTGCTTTTAAAAAACGATTTCCTTATTGCTGAATACCTGAAAGAACGGATTGCCAAAACTGAAAAGGTGGTCATCTACCCCACCCTCAATTATCATTACTATCCAGCTTTTCTGGAATACCCTGGCTCTACATCACTTCGGCTGGAGACCGCGTCCGACCTTTTAATTGACGTTTGCCGGATCATTTCGGCCCATGGACCTAAGAAGTTCTATATCCTGAATACGGGAGTTTCCACGCTTGTTCCGTTGAGGCTTGCCTCTGAGAAACTGGCTAAACAGGGCATTCTAATGACATTTACCGATATACTGAACGTGGCCAAGGAGGCCGAATCAAAAGTGAAACAAGAGAAAGCTGGCACCCATGCTGATGAAATAGAGACCTCCATGATGCTTTATATGGCTCCCAGTACTGTTGATATGAAGAAGGCAGCCAAAGACATTCCTGAAAATGATGCACCCGGCCCGCTTACTCTGATACCCACAACAACAGGACATTATTCACCAACTGGAATCTATGGAGATGCAACACTAGCCACACGCGAGAAAGGTGAGATTGTGGTTGAGGCAATGGTCGCTGGAATCCAAAAAGAAATTCTGCAACTGCGAAACTCTAAAGTCCTTGACAGTTCGTTTTCAAATACATCATCAAAAGTCATTGGCTCTTATGAGGTCGCATCAAATGATTTACTAAAAGTCTTCGAGGAGGAAGGAAAACTATATGCCCAACGAAATACCGATAGAAAACTTCTGCTACAACGTGAATCAGAGAACTCATTTTACGCTGGTCAGACAGGACGACTTGTTTTCTTCTCAGCTGAAAATGAAAAGTATCAAACAGCTTATCTCAATTTGTTGGGTAAAGATTTATTGATACATCGGAAAAATGATTAGAACTCCTAATTGCTTTGGCATCATCCTACTTTATTTTGGGTTGTTATATAATAAAACATAATACTAAATTTCAGGCGTGCTGAACCAAAAGTTACAAACCTCTGTCCTGCTAAGTTCGCTCTTTGCGCTAGAGCTTTATTCCATTATTGAATGAAAAAAGCAATTGTAATCGGTGGAACGTCTGGAATTGGTAAAGCACTTGTTGAAGTTCTCCTTCGTAATAACTATAAAGTTGGATTATCGGGTATCGAACGAGATGATTTAACTACTCTAAAAGAAAAAAGCAACGAAAATTTAACGATTCGATATATAGACTGCAGTAAAGAAAATTGCTCCAATGAAATAAATGAATTGGCAGAAATGCTGGGTGGACTAGACTTATTGATCTTTAGTGCAGGCATAGGACATTTAAATAAGGACTTAGGCTATTCTGTTGAAAATAATGCGAACAAACTAAATGTTCTGGGCTTTACTGAAGTTGTGGATTGGAGTTATCGATATTTTCGTAAACAAGGTTCGGGTCATGTAGTAGCCATAAGTTCGTTTACAGGACTATTCGGATATCGAACATCACCAGCATACACAGCAGCAAAAGGATACCAGTTAAACTATCTGGAGGCCCTCAGGCAAAAAGCTTATCACTCGAAGCTACCACTCTACGTTACCGACATACGGCCAGGATTTGTAGATACGGATATATCGAAAGATCTAAAACGCTTTTGGGTTGCTACAACACAGAAGGCAGCTCAGCAAATATACACTGCAATAAAAAAGAAAAAAGGAATGGCATATGTAACAAAACGGTGGTGGTTTATGGCATTTCTGATTAAACTGTTGCCTGATTGGGTAAGAGGCAGGTTGTAAGAGAAATTAAGATTGAAAGATACGATTATGCAAGGTCACTATTTAGTTATCGGTGCCGGTCCTGTTGGACTGGCCATGGCTAAGTCGCTTAAGGTAAACCACATCCCCTACCATCAGGTTGAAGCCGATGATGATGTGGGCGGTAATTGGTATCATGGTGTTTATGAAAGTGCAAATATTCTATCTTCCAGAAAAGCCACGGAGTACCTTGATTTCCCGATGCCATTAGAGTATCCCGATTTCCCTTCCGGGGCTCAAATGTATTCTTACTACAAGTTGTATGCTGATCATTATGATTTAAAGCGCAACATTCAATTCAATACTAAAGTCATTGGTGTGACACCAGTAAAAGATAGTCTATGGCTAATAAGTTTTGAAAATGGAACGAGCAGTATCTATAAAGGAGTAATGGTTTGCAATGGCCATCATTGGAGTAAAGATTATCCTAAGTATGAAGGTATATTTACTGGAGAAAGCTTTCACTCGAAAGATTATAAGTCTCCCGATCAGCTAAGAGGAAAACGAGTACTCGTAATCGGTGCAGGAAATTCTGCTTTCGACATTTCTTCTGAATGTGCACGGGTGAGCAAGAAAAGTTATTTAAGTGTTCGAAGAGGTATCTGGATTTTTCCAAAGACATTTATGGGTAAACCCCTCTCACATTTTCAGACTGTGCCTTTGCCGAAGTGGCTAAAGATGCGATTCGCTAAACTGATGCTAAAACTTGCTGTAGGAAGTCACGAAGATTATGGTTTACCAAAGCCTACAATACGGATTGACGAACGACATCCTACCATCAATACAGATACACTCATCTACATTAAAAATGGTAGGATTAAAGTGAAAGGTGCCGTGAAGAAACTTATGGGATCACAGGTTGAATTTGAAGATGGTAGCCTGGAACAAATCGATACAATTGTATATGCTACGGGCTTTAAAGTTGATTTTCCTTTTCTTCCATTGAAATTAAATCGCGTGGAGAAGAATATTGTAAAAGTGTATGGGTATGGCATGTACGATGATTATAAAGGCATCTACATCATAGGATGGTTTCAGCCAAGAGGCGGAGTTGGTTCATTGGTTGGCCCTTATGCCGATCTTATCGCTCAACTCGTCAAGGTCCAGGATAAGTTTATGATTCCTGTAGGGAGGGTGTTGAAGGAAATGGGAGAAAAACTACCAGATACGCACCTATTTGGCGGTCCGGAATTTCTAAATTGGGTTAACAAAAAAAACAAGCAAGTATCTAAAATTGAAAAGATAGGATTGCAGTTGGATGCTGAACATCCCGAGTTTACCAATGAACCGGTTGAGGAAGCAATACCTTCGAAAAAATTAAAAGTCTTTTAATTCTCTTAAACTTTTTTAAAAATGTTTCTTCATTTACATAGTCTTCATATTTACTATGGTTTTATCAAGGATTTTGATTTCAACATACTTGCTGATCTACTGACAGCTGACGAGAAAAAAAGAGCACATCAATTCAAAGTTCAAAATGACCAACACTTGCATATTGCTTCACGGGTGTTTCTTAGAAGGCTCCTTGCTGCTTATCTAAATATGGAAGCTAGTCAGGTACAATTTGAATATGGAATAAATGGGAAACCCTTTGCTCAAGGAGAGCACGATGTACAATTCAATGTTGCTCATTCGAATGAAGTTTTCCTGTTGGGCTTTGTGAAAAAGGATGCCATTGGAATTGATATTGAACATCTGAGCAGGCCCATCGACACAAAGAAAATATCAGCGTTCCTATTTTCTGAGAATGAATTGGAAAAATTTCAAAACGCGGATCAAACACTTCGCCACGAACAATTCATTAATTGTTGGACCAGGAAGGAAGCTTTTGTGAAAGCCAAGGGCGTTGGATTATCATTTCCTTTAAAACAACTGGAGGTTTCTTTTGTGCGAGGTGAAAAAGCAAAAGTAGTATCCACCATGTGGCATGAACATGAGCAGGGTGAGTGGTTTCTTGAGAGTTTAGACATACCCGGAAATTATCGGGGGGCAGTGGCCATTCAGGGGAAAATTGAATCGATAGAAGTAAAAAACATTTTAGAGTGCAAGTGGCTTTTAAATGAAACTCTTGAAAATTCAGAATTAGAAAAATACAATTGACTATGCACTCCGTTCTGGAAAATCTTACGATTAGGGTAGAACAAAATCCAACCAAGCTTTTGTACGCATTTCTGGATGTGCATGGAAAAGTAACACACTCGTATACGTATAGCGAATTCCTTCACAGAACCAGCATCATTGCATCACATATCCATCGGGTTTATCCACTAAAACCCGGAGAACGAATTTTACTAGCCTATCCCCCAGGGCTAGAAATGATCTGTGCTTTCTTTGCCTGTGTTCGGTTAGGATTAATACCGGTTCCTGTTTATCCACCTTCAGCTCATGGATTTCAATCTGCGCTTTATAAAATGACATTCATTGCCAATGATTGCGGGGCAGCGGCCATTCTTACCAGTAACGCCTACTATTGGTCCATGAAGCTGA
>JAYVBN010000148.1:0-7065 GCA_043750455.1 Bacteroidia bacterium
TCATTGTACTTCTCATGTGCATTATTACAAAGCAAAATCAACGTTTTATCAACATCAATATAACGAATGATATGAGTTTTGTAACCCGGATTGTCGCCACTATGGCGAACTACTTTCCCTAGCTTTGAGGTATCAATTTCCCAACCAAAGCCATAGTTGGATAAAGAATCGCTGTTGAGTTTCATTGGGGTGAAGGCTTCTTCCAATGTTGCTTTCTTTATTAAGTTTTCTCTGTAAAGTGCACGATCCCACTTTAATAAATCAGATGCAGTTGAACTGATGCGTCCTGGCCCTTTGCGGTTGCCGAGCCAGATGGTGTAGTTGCTGGCAGGAAAAGAATCGGCACGAACATAGCGTTGCTTTTCCTGAACATAAATATGACCGAGAGCAAAGTTTTCAATCGCAGCCTTTTCTTGGAAAGATCGAATATCAGTGCTGCCCATGCCAACGGGTGCAAAAATCCTCTCTCTACAGAACTCCACAAAATCTTTTTCTGAAATCCTTTCTGCAATGCTTCCCAGAAGAACATAGCCTGTGTTGCTGTACTCGTATTTTTCACCGGGTTCAAATTCTTTTTCTGGATGAACCTTCTTCACATATTCCAGTATGTCTGCATTTCCCGCCACTTTGGTTTTGTCCCAATGCTCGTCCATAATTTTTTGATAGTCGGGTAGACCAGACGTATGCGTTAGCAACTGACGAATGGTTATATTTTTATAAGGAAGTTTCGGTAAATATTTTTCAACAAGGTCATCATAATTCAATTTGCCCTCTTCACTCAACATCATGACCACCATAGCAGTGAATTGCTTGGATACAGAGGCAAGTTCAAAAACGCTGGTGGTATCCATTAGAGCCCTTGTTTCAAAATTGAGATAACCAAAAGCTTTTTGATAAATAGGTTCGCCTCTTTCAGCGATCAACGCCACTCCACTAAAATCCGGAACGGTGGCGAAGAGAGAATCTATTTTTTCTTCGAATGTTTTAACAATAGGTGTTTCCCTTTCTTTCTGGCCACAGCCAATAAGGAGAACAGAAAGGAAAAGTAGAGCGAGAGATAGTTTTGTAAAGGCTTTCATCTAATTTTGTTTTGCTTAAAAGTCGTTCGACTACTATTCGCTAAGTCTATAGTGGTAGGATGACGATTGAATTAACCTTAAATTTTAAACTTTTGCAAGACGCAGCCCTCATATTTCACTATTTCCCGAATCTATCGGAGCAACAGAAGAAACAGTTTGAGCAACTTGGTTCTCTTTACAAAGAGTGGAATGAGAAGATCAATGTGGTTTCCCGCAAGGATATTGAAAATATTTACATCAACCATGTGCTTCACTCGCTGGGTATTGCAAAAGTAATCTCATTCAAACCCGGTGCGTCTGTTTTGGATGTTGGCACCGGAGGAGGTTTTCCAGGCATTCCGCTCGCCATTCTTTTTCCGGAGACTAATTTTCATTTGGTGGATTCTATTGGTAAGAAGATCACTGTGGTGAAAGAGGTTGCAGCTGCACTTGGTTTAAAAAATGTGATCGCTGAACAAAAACGTGCGGAAGAACTTAAAACTAAGTATGACTTTATTGTCAGTCGTGCCGTTACCCGCATGAGAGAATTTTATGGTTGGGTAAGAACAAAAACAAAACCAGAATCGCTTCATTCCTTAGACAATGGAATTCTTTATCTCAAAGGCGGAGATCTTGATGAAGAGTTAGATGAATTGAAAAAACCTTACAGTCTGTATTCACTTCCAGATTATTTTAAAGAAGAATTTTTTGAAACGAAGAAGGTGGTTTTTATGCCGCTTGATGGACGATAATCAATTGACAGTTGACAATGCACAATTGACAAAGGGTGGACATTATTGTCAATTGTCAATTTCTTAAAGATGCTCTCCTATATAAAGCCCTCCGAATGTTGCGGCCAAACAAAGTAATAAGCTTAGTGCTATATAGAGAAATACATGTAGCGTAAAGCCTCCCTGAAGAAGTTCCAATGTTTCATGGCTGAACGTTGAAAATGTACTGAAGCCTCCGCAGAATCCAGCTGTCCAGAATAGACGTGTGGCGGGAGAGAAGAGTTGTTTGTGATCCGCAAGTCCAATCACCAACCCCAAAATAAAACAAGCGAGAATATTAACGATCAACGTTCCAAATGGAAAATGATGTGTATGTAATGTGCTAATCCATTTGCCCAATCCGAAGCGCACCATGCTGCCAAGTCCACCTCCAATAAAAACAAAAAGAAAAGATTTGATCATCCTGTTATTTTTTCTGTTGTTCAATCATCGTCTTCATCACCTCAAACGTTTTTTGTTTCAGTGACTGTGTGCTATCGGTAGAGAGATCAGCAACTGGAATTTCTGTTCCAACAAAAATTTTAACTAAGCCTGGGCGCATCTCTATCGTGCCAGGAGGCATTAATCTTCCAGCTCCCACCACAACCATGGGAAGTATTGGCTTTTGCGTATCAATTGCGATCCTGAATGCGCCATCTTTAAAAGGCTGAAGCGGCTCTTTGCTTCTGTTCTGAGTTCCTTCTGCAAACAATAGAATAGAGATGCCCTGTTCTAACGTCTCTTTTAATTTCTCTAAACTCTTTTTTTTGCTTTCGCTACTCGAACGATCCACGATAACACAAGCCCCACGGGCAATCCATCCGAACACTGGAATTTTCAAAAGTTCTTTTTTTGCCATTGGGCGAAACTCCATTCCTATGAGCATACACAATCCGGGGATGTCCAGAAATGATGTGTGATTGCTCACATATATATAGGATTGACCTTTGCGGAAATTTTCCCTTCCAAAGAACTTATATCTTATGAAAGTAAGCTGACTGAAAATCCATGACCAAGCGAAGAGGAACTTATAGCCCAACCAACTTAATTTGTTTCCAAAAAAAAATGGAATGGTCATGCCCGGAAGGAGAAGAAGCATGGATATGGTAAATACCAGAAATACCCAGAGGGCGTAGAACTTAAGAAGAACTGAAGAGAGAATTTTCAAGGCCTAAGAAATCAGGCAGCAATTTCTGAAAAGAAAGCCACAGATGCACAGATTATTTTTATTGATCTGCGAATCTGTGGCTATTGAAATTTAAGAGAAGTATTTAGTGACCCCTGGAACTGCCACTGGATAAAATCCATCTGCATTTGGCAGAACTGGTGGCATAGCCTTCCAATCAAAAGTAGTTGGCATGATGTTCAAACCAGAATTGATGGCGGCATCCCACTCCACGACATTACCAGAGTAGGTAGCCATTCTTCCGAGAATAGATGTCATCGTACTCTTCGCTCCGTTTTCGGCATCAGCAAATTTGTATTCACCTTTGGCAATGGCCGCGAATAGTTCGTCATGTTCGGTCTGATATGGATTGTTTTCTTTTTCCTTATCGAACTGGTACATCACCTTTCCGGTGCGGTCTTTAATATTCATATCGCCACAATAAATATTTCCTTTGGTGCCCATGATTTGTTCGTCTACTTTACTCATGGTGCCTTTGATGTGACGGCATTGGCTATTCAGAATACTGCCATCGGCATACTGAAACTCTACGTAATGGTGATCGAAGATTTCGCCAAACTCTTTTCCTTTGCGAACTTCTCTTCCACCCATGCCTTGGGCTTTCACCGGGTAGCTTCCTTTAAACCAGTTGATCACATCAATGTTGTGAATGTGTTGCTCATTAATATGATCTCCACACAGCCAGTTGAAGTAATACCAGTTGCGCATTTGGTACTCCATTTCGGTCTGGCCGGGCTTGCGCATATTTACCCACACGCCTTCGTTATTCCACCAGGCTTGCGCGGAAACAATGTCACCAATCATTCCGTCTTGTGCTCTCTTATATAATTCGCGATAAGAGTTTTGGTAGTGGCGTTGCAATCCTACCACTACATTCAGTTTCTTTTGCTTGGCGATAACGGCAGCATCTAATACTCTTTTAATTCCAGCAGGGTCAGTGGCTACAGGCTTCTCCATAAAAACATGTTTGCCCTGTCTTACCGCTTCTTCGAAATGAATGGGCCGAAATCCTGGAGGTGTTGTGAGGATAACAACATCAGCTAGTGCAATCGCTTTTTTATATCCATCGAAGCCAACAAATTTTGCTTCTTCAGCAATTGAAACTTTACCGGATACATTTCCGTCCTCGTTGTTGGGGTCGGTCAATGCTTTGAAGCAATCATCCAATCTATCGCGGAAGGCATCGGCCATGGCCACGAGTTTAACATTTTGTTTGGTGAGCAAGGCTTGCATGGCAGCGCCAGTGCCACGACCACCGCAGCCAACTACGGCCACCTTAATAGTGTCATCAGCGGATGCATTAAAAAAATTTGCATTTGAAACTAAAGGCATCGCCATCAGCGAGCCAGCAACGAGAGAAGTTTGTTTTACGAACTCTCTACGGGTTTGGGGTTGATTTTTCATAGATAGGGTTTTAAGCCACAGATTCTCAGATTAAACTTAGAATGTGACAATTATAAAATTACTCTTTTTATGACTAAAGATGATTCTCCGAAATTATAAATTAATCCGATTTTACACTTTGAGACAGCCAAATAATTTAGTGTTTGACTGTAATGATCATCTGCAATTCCGTTTTGAGCTTTTATTTCCACAATGATGTCATTCATGACAATGAAGTCAGCAAAAAATTTATGAGGAAGTGTAACGGTTTTGTAGACTACCTTGAACTCCTTTTCTCGGGTGTAATGGATATTTCTATTTTTTAACTCCAACTCGAAAGCGTCTTTGTAAACAATTTCAAGAAATCCACGGCCAAGTATCCTATGAATTTCCATCGCAATCCCATTCAGTAAATAGGACTCCTCTTGAAGGGGATAGTTTTCATTATCAAATGTTTTGTTTTGCATTTAATCTGTGCATCTGTGGCTATCACTTTAAATATAGCGCAAAAAACTTCTCGATCGCCTCTTCCGAAGGTTGTGTTAAAGGTCTCACAACACGAAAGCCCACAAACATTCCATCTGTTAGCCACCATTTGCTTTTCGGAATTTGTGGGTCGCGTTTGTTCCAACTTGCATCGGAGGCAATGCGATTGGCGCAACGAAGTTCTTGGCTTTCGCTTAGATACGATCCACCCTTTACAGTTTTTGGATACTTTGATGCCGGAATAGTTTTCGGATCCTGATTTGAAATTTTTGAATAGTAAGTCGGATCATATTGGTCAATCGTCCATTCACTTAAGTTGCCGTGCATATCATACAATCCCCACGCGTTGGGTTTAAGTTGACTCACATGATGATATTTGTTATTACTGTTTTCTTTGAAATAGCCATGTTCTCTTAACGGTGAAGCATCATCCCCAAAAGGATAGGCAGTAGTGCTTCCTGCCCTGCATGCATATTCCCATTCTGCTTCTGTAGGCAACCGAAAAAATATTCCTGTTTTTGAGTAAAGCCATTTGCAATACATGATGGCCGCGGCATGACTCATGCTATTGGTTGGGTGCTTGCCATCGCGACCCATGCCCCAGGTGAGATCAATGTATTGTGGAGTAGCGCGTGTAACGCCATCCAGATTTTTTGCCTGAGGTAGAGTGACATCCTTAAAATACAGATCCCATTCAGCAAACGTTACTTCTTTGGCTCCCATCCAG
Organism: Bacteroidia bacterium; assembly: GCA_043750455.1. Taxonomy (GTDB): domain Bacteria; phylum Bacteroidota; class Bacteroidia; order Cytophagales; family Cyclobacteriaceae; genus ELB16-189. The sequence goes on from JAYVBN010000148.1 coordinate 5,611, forward strand.
AAGGAGGAAATTTTTATTTCCTTTTGTGGACCTTCATCTTCATCTCTTCCTCGTTCAGAAATATCACTTCCAATTGTAAAATTTCCTTTCGGGATTGCTGCCATTTTAAAAGTGATGGAGCTGCCCGGTACAGATTGATCGTATGTTTTAAAGTCCTGAGCAACTAGATAGTGACTGCTAATTAAGAATAGAATTACGGTTAGAAATGGTTTCATAAACTGAATTCAAGCCGAAAGTCGAAAGCTTAAAGTGGTTTGGGTGCAGATTACTTTTTGCTTTAAACTTTCAACTTTTTGCTTTCTACTCCTTCTTAATCAATGCCATGTAAAATCCATCAAACCCATCGGATGGCCAAATCCGTTTTTCTTCGATCAACTCAAACTTGCCTTCTGATTCGGAAATAAATCTTTGCACTTGGTCTTCATTCTCAGTATGCAAAATACTGCACGTGGAATAAACCATCAGTCCGCCTGGCTTTATCATCGGACTATAGTCTTTTAGAATATGTTGTTGAAGTTCTTTGACGCGATCAATAAAATCAATATTTAATTTCCACTTGGCGTCAGGGTTTCTTTTGAGCACACCTAAACCCGAACAGGGGACATCTAACAATAAACGATCAGCAGAATTTTCTAATCGCTTAATTGTTTTTGACGATTCAATCAAGCGTGGTTCGATGTTGGCAACACCTGCCCTCCGTGCGCGCTTTTTTAATTCATCCAGTTTCCATTGCTCAGTATCCATCGCAATGATGCGGCCTTTGTTTTGCATCAATGCAGCGAGGTGAAGTGTTTTTCCACCACCACCTGCACAAGCATCGATCACCCGCATTCCAGGTTCTACCTTTAAGTATGGCGCTATGAGTTGCGATCCGGCATCCTGCACTTCAAAAAGCCCATCTTTAAATTGCTGGCGAGTGAAAATATTTTGTCGTTCTTCTAATATCAGCGCATCCGGAAATTCTTTTGGCGCATCTGTTTCAATTTCTTCTACATTCAATTGCGCCTGTAATTCCTTACGGGATACTTTCAGCGTGTTGACACGTAACACAACACTTGCTTCCTGGTTGAGTGCCTCCAGTTCACTTTCCCATCTGTCTCCAACTTCTTTTTCACCTAACTCGTCCATCCAATCGGGAATTGATTCGCGCACCTTTCTTGTATTTTTAAGATGTTCGTAAGCGGCAACAATTTTTTTCTGGTTCAGTCCCTGAAGTTCTTCCCAGTCGGGCAACTCGGTTTTGTTCCAGATACACCACACTCCAAAAAGTTTCCAGTAGTCGCCCTCTTCAGATGCAGCCAACTCTTTAAATAGCCGGTACCAGCGCACGATATCATAGGTGGTTTCGGCAATAAACCTTCTGTCGCGCGCGCCCCACTTGGGGTTGCTCTTTAAAACTTTTTCAATGACTTTATCGGCATACTTATTGTCTTGAAAGATGGCTTGTAAGTTTTC
>JAYVBN010000149.1:0-3729 GCA_043750455.1 Bacteroidia bacterium
ACTCGCCATGTTAAAATATGAAAGACAACAATTTGATAATTACCAAAAAGACATCAATCCCTTATACAGAAAAAACATGGAGGCGAATCTTTTAGCCTACAAACAAAACACAGGAAACTTTTTTGTGTTGCTCGATGCATGGGATATGTTATTCATGAAACAGTTGGAGCAACTTGATAAGCTTAACCTTTTGCTGCGACTACAGGCAGAGTATGAATACGAAACAGAAAGACGGTAATGGTAAAAAATGTTTTACATAGTGTATGGTTCTTAATTTTAGCGACAGCATGTGTAAAGCATGCACCGGAAGATCATACAAATCATACCGGTCATGATACCACGAAAGTCAATGAATCTATCCGTATGATTTCCCGTCCAGCCAATCAGGTTGTGCTTTCCTCACAGAAAACCATAAAGTTATCTCAAAACCCTTCCAGGCAAACAGTAACGGCCAGCGGATATGTTGCTTTTGATGAGCGTAGGAATAATAAAGTAGCTGTTAGAACGTCAGGAAGAATTGAAAAGCTCTACATAAAGTATAACTACCAGTTTGTAAGAAAAGGAGAACGGATCGCAGAACTTTATAGTCCCGAGCTCAATACCTATCAGGAAGAATATTTGTTTCTGTTAAAATCCGGAGAGGATAGTCTTGCTATGAAAGGCAAACAGAAATTAAAACTTCTTGGACTTTCAGAAAGCCAAATCCAACAAGTTGAAAAATCTAACACTGTAACACACGCAATCACCATTACTTCACCCATTGATGGATTCATCAGGTTCTCAATAGAACCTGTTTCTTCTGGAGAGATGAAACCACCGACTTCAGCGGGAATGAGTGCGATGGGTAATTCTTCTTCTTCAAATGCCGAGGTTGAGGGAACTTCAACATTACAGATTCGGGAAGGCATGTATGTAAACAAAGGCCAAACACTATTTGTCGTCAACGATTGCCGCCAGGTGTGGGCAATTCTTTCAGTGAACATTTCATCTCAGATTCAACTTAAAAAAGGAGTATCTGTGACATTATATACTGAAGTGCAAGCAGACTCGATCAACGCAAACATTGATCTTGTGGAGCCTGTCTATCAGGATAAGCAACGTTTCGCTCAAGCAAGAATCTATCTGGATAATCCAAAGCGACTCTTCAAGATCAATTCATTTATAAAAGGTAAAATTTCAATCCAGACTCAAGCCCTCACTGTTCCATTGTCTTCAGTTTACGATTTGGGTTCACGCAAGATGGTGTGGGTAAAAACTGGAACGACATCCGGTGGGATTGGTCTATTTGAGCCACGCGTAGTGATAACAGGAATGACATCAAACAACTTGATTGAGATTATCAACGGATTGCAAGGTGATGAAGAGATTGTACTTGATGCTGGCTACATGCTGGATAGTGAAAGTATTTTAAATATGAAACAATGATCCGGAATTATACTATACTGTTCATTTTCATTTTGATGGTGGGGTTCTCGTGCAAAAAAGAAGCTCATCAACATGCAGTGGGAGAGTATTATACCTGCCCCATGCATACTTCTGTTCGCTCCGATAAACCGGGAGCTTGTCCTGTGTGCGGAATGGGACTGGTGAAAGTGAAAAATAAAATTGAAAGCGGTGAATCACACGACTCAACGATGTTGACACTTGATAATGAGCAGCAAATGCTCGCCAACATCATGGTTGACACAGCACGATTCACTATCATAAGCGCTCAAACTACACTGACAGGAATTATATCAGCGGACGAAAATAAACTGACGACCATTTCGGCACGAGTAAAGGGAAGAATTGATCGCCTATTCGTTCGACAGGAAGGTGAGTATATCATAACCGGACAAGCTCTTTACAGTATGTACAGCGAAGAATTGCTGGCCGATCAGAATGATTATCTGTCGGCCCTTCAACAGCACGACAAGTTTCCCGGACAACAATCAACAGTGGATGGATTGATTCAAGCTGGCAGAAAAAAATTGCTGTTGTGGGGAATGACAGAGTCGCAGATTAAAAATCTTGAAGCGAATCAACAGCCCTCAGCTCTACTAACCTACTATAGTGCTAATAAAGGTTTCGTAGTAAAACAGTTGGTCAATGAAGGAGAGTACACAGAAATTGGTAAACCACTTTTTCAGATTGCTGATCTTAGTTCTGTTTGGGTGGAGACACAGGTGTATAGTAATGAAATAAATTATTTCAATGAGAGAACAGACGCCTCTATTAGTATTGAAGCATTCCCGCAAAAAATATTCAAGGCAAAAATGGTGTTTGAAAACCCCGCAATGGAAGAAAACTCAAAAATAAACCTTGTACGCTTTCGTATAGATAATAATAACAACCTGATAAAGCCGGGTATGATGGCACGAGTTACGATCAGTCATCATCCGAAGCTTACACTTGTCATCCCTAAAACAGCTTTATTAATCGGTCGTATGACGATGGTTTGGATTGAGGTAATGCCAGGTACGTTTGAAAGCCGAACTGTTGAAACGGGGATTGAGAACAAGCAATTTGTTGAAATACTTTCGGGAGTGAAGGAAGGTGAGCTAGTGGTAACCTCTGGCGCTTATCTTCTTAATAGCGCATTCATTTTGAGAAAAGGAGCGAACTCCTCTATGGGTGGGATGAAGATGTAGTTTATTCAATGAAAAACAATTAACAAATACACAAGACAAACGATCCTGAATACTTTTAAAATCTAATGAAACATATCTGGTTATTAAATCAAACTAACTAACAAAGGGCATGAAAAAGATAAAAGGAGTCATCATTCTGATGTTAATCGCTTCGATAGTGATAGCGCAGGACAACTTTCCAGCGAAACTGAGAGTTGGAGTATATGCCAATGGAGGGACAAGTTCTCTGGTACAGGGCATGGGCATGAATATGAACATGTATAGCAGCGGCTATGGAGGTATGTTCGGGAGCAACATGACGATGTATAATTATATGGGTTCAGTAGGAGGCGGTGTAAGTCTTACTGTACCGTTGCACCCACACTGGTCTTTCGTAGGAAACCTGGGTTACATGAACCGTGGAGCCAACTATGGTGAAATGAACTCTTCGTCTTACAATTCACACTATCGCCTTTCATACATAGATGTATGGGCGTTGGGGCAATACAACAATATACCGAAGGGGCCTGTAAAATTTATTGCATCTTTTGGCCTTACACAGAGCACACTAATCTCTGCCCGTAATGAGACCTCTATAGGCACGGTAAACATGATGGACAATATGAATCGCATAGACATCGGAATGGTTTTAAGTCCAGGATTGGAGTTTGCGCTGAAGAAAAAGGGAGCTATTCAAACACGGTTGCTTTATACCTATGGCTTTAGAACTGTCTTCAGGGGCATGTATTATGAAAACGGGATGCGCTCTAACAATGCCGCCTTTCTACTGCAGGTAGGCTATTTGTTTAATTAAATATTTCTAAACAATGATAAAATGAAAACTTATTTGTTATTCCTTATTTTATTTATGGCAACTCAGCCGCTTTTTTCTCAAAATGATTCAACAAAAACACAAAGCGTTGACAGCGTAGTCTATACATGTCCGATGCATCCTGACATCGTATCAGACAAGCCGGGAAAATGCCCGAAGTGCGCGATGGACTTGGTTCAAAAAAATCCTACAAAAACCAAAAAAAACGATTACTGCTTTTCAGCAAAAATCAAAATCACTGACAAAAAAAGTCATGGCGCTTACGGTTCAAATTCCTGTTCAATACGA
>JAYVBN010000150.1:0-3106 GCA_043750455.1 Bacteroidia bacterium
GCACGAGGATTTATAGTGAATGAAAAGCTTGCCACTATGGTTGGCTACAACGATCCTGAAGAAATCCTGGGAAAGAATGTAAAATTTAATGGACTGACATTGCCGATAGTGGGTGTAGTAAAAGATTTTCATACGATGTCACTTCGCGAGCCGATCGAAGCTACCATACTTTACAACCGCATCAGCAGGTACGAAACGCTCTCATTAAAGGTTAACTCAATAGATATTCAACAAACCATTAAACAAGTACAGCAAAAGTGGGAGGCCACCTATCCGCAATTTATTTTCTCTTATAAATTTTTAGATGAAGAGATCAAAGAATTTTATGAGCGTGAAGAAAAAATGTCAACACTCTTGGCAATTTTCACTTGCATCGCTATTTTCATTGGTTGTTTGGGATTATTTGGTTTAGCCACCTTTATGGCCAATCAAAAAACAAAGGAAATTGGAGTTCGAAAAGTATTGGGTGCCTCTGTGCAGAGCATCGTGTTTCTTTTTTCGAGGGAATATGTAAAGTTGATCCTAATTGGCTTTGCGTTGGCCGGACCCTTGGCCTGGTATGTGATGGGGCAGTGGCTGAGGGGCTTTGAATACAAAATAGACTTAAGGCCGGCTATTTTCCTTATGGGATTGGGCATATCATTTTTGATAGCCATCATTACAGTTGGATACCGTTCCATTCGCGCTGCTACCATTAATCCGGTTGATTCTCTGAAATACGATTAGGTGCTGGTGTAAGTAACAATATTCTGTAATTGGTTGAAATAAGAAAAACTATCTGACACGGTAAGTCAGATAGTTTTTCTTGAGACGTTGAACTTAACACTTTCTACTTTTCCGGGTTCAAAACCACTTGCAAATAATTCTTCATATTAAAGTACAAGTTAGCGGCCTCCTTCACATCTTTTGTAGTGAGCGCGTTTATCCGTTTTTCAGCTGTCAGAACCTCACCTGCGTTTGACCCGCTTTCAACACTTTGCTGCAGTTTGCTTAGCCAATACGAATTGTCCTTCATATCTTCCTGATATTGTTTTAGCCAGGTTTCCTTTACCTTACTAAGGTCTGCTTCGATTGGTCCAGCGTCTTTTATTTTTTGAATTTCATCCATGGTAGCTTTAATAAGCTTATCTACATTTTCAGGGCCGCACGGCAATGAAACGTTTATCGAATAGTTGTTGTATGGATTTTTATTCAAACTACCACGCATACCACCACCATATATTCCGCTCAACTCTTCTCTCAGCGATTCGATTAATTTAATATTCAATACTTCAATCAACGCTTGAAGTTTTAGATTCGCTTCATCGGAATACGGAGTTTCTCCTGTAAAAGCCATAGAGATATAGCTTTTAGGCTCGGTGCCTTTCTTTACCTCTTTCTTCACCACTCCTTTTACAGGACGTAAACCAAGATCTTTAAAACCTGTTGTCACTCCAGCCGAAGAGGGAAGACCACCAAGGTATGTAGCAATCAAAGGCTTAATTGCTGTTACATCAAAGCTTCCTACTATGATAAAAGTAAAGCCACGGGCATTGCTAAATCGCTCTTTGTAAATTTCCATTGCCCGGTCAAGATTTATCTTATTAAAATCTTCTGATTTAGGTACGCGTGGCCCGCGCGGATGTTTGTTGTACATTATCATCTGTATGGAATCCTGAAAGACGGCCTGCGGGTTGGACATTAGGTTTTGGTACATGGCTTGTTGCTTCGTTACAAAAGATGTAAACAATGCTTCATCTTTTCTGGGCTGTGTAAAATAAAGGTAAGTTAACTGAAGCATACCTTCAATATCGGCCGAACCGGATTGACCAGTCATCCCTTCACTTAGATTAGATATACGGGGCGAGGCATTAACCGTTTTTCCGGCAAGTACTTTACGTAAGTCAGTAGGTGAAATATCTTTTACGCCCATTTGCTGAATTAAAGTTGCAGCATACTGCGCGTTATAAATATCCTTATCGGGATAAAGCGATTGCCCGCCAAAGCGAGTTGCCGACATCACCACCTGATCGTTTTTAAAATCAGTTGGTTTCAGAATTACATTTACACCATTACTCAATGTCAATTGGTGATAACCTAACTCTTTGTTTTCGGTATCGGAAACAATCGTTCCGGTAATCGGGGCTTTTTCCATTAAGCTTGTGGCTACCGCTTTTTCTTCATAGGCAGTAACCGGCATTTTCTCAGCATTGTTTGTCATGGAAAGCAAATCTGCATTGGAGGGAATGGTGAAGTCTGCTTTTTCAGGTCCCTGAAGAATAACGAGCTTGTTCTCATTGGATGGGATTAGGGTTGAAGCAAATGTATTGACCTCTTCTAATGAAATTCCATCTAAAAATTGTTTGTAGTAGTTGTATTCGTTTTCAATTCCAGGGATCGGTTCTTGTTCTAGAAAATTGCGGATATACTCATCAGCATAATTTTCTGATTCACTTTTTTCGCGTTCGTTGTATGCTCGCTCCATATTCCGAAGCAGTGATTTTTTTGTGCGATCAAGTTCATTGGCAGTGAATCCAAACTTACGAGCACGTTCATTTTCCTGTATCACCGCAGTAATAGCTGGTTCGGCTCCGGCCTTACTTACAAACGCAAAAGAACTGTACACCTGGTAGCCATGTACAAATTCACCAAAGTCGCTACCGCCAAACACAAAAGGTGGGTTAGGTTTTTGAGTAAGTTCTTGGAGCCTCTGACCTAACATGGTGTTAAATGTATTCTTCACAATTTGCGCGCGATAATCGCCAATCAACACTTCTGGCTTTGCCACTTTATTAGAATATAGAATTTGCAGAATGTGGTTAGTGGCTTCTTTATCTGTTACCACCAGACCTTCCGATGTTTTGCGCAGTTCCATGGTGGCATATTCTCTTGCTCTGGGCTTTGCAGGATTTTTAAGTTTTTCAAAATGCGACTTGATCATTTTTTCCGCTTCTGCCGGATCTAAATCGCCAACCACCACCACCGCCATTAGATCAGGACGATACCAGTCTTTGTAAAAACGTTTGATAACATCATACTTGAAATTTTTGAGTATATCTTCTTTACCGATTGGTAATCGATCGGCATATTTTGAACCTGCAAACAATTTGGGGAAAATCACTTTGTT
>JAYVBN010000151.1:0-13764 GCA_043750455.1 Bacteroidia bacterium
AATGCGATTGGAGAAGATTTCAGGAAGAACAGATTCAAACTCGGTGAGCAGTTCCAGGTATTCACCGCGAATGATGAACACAAACTTTACTTGCATATCGGAGTCGAGCACCTCGCGCACGTTGGCCACAAACTGTGTCCACTCTTCACGATCTCCAAATATGAATAACTCTTCAAACTGGTCGAACACCAGGTAAACCGGTTTGAAGTGATCGAGATAAACCGATTTCAATATTTTAATGAGCGATACCTTCCCTTTTGCAGATAGCGGGGTAAGAATGGTCTTCTCCAATTGCTGTTTCAACGAGTCGTTGATGTTGGTTCCCCGCCTCACACTCACCGGCAGCCAATCGGTATCCTGAAACTTATTGCCCAGTCCGCACGAAATCAAACTTGATTTACCTGTGCCCGAAGCACCATACACCAACAGAATTTTGCTTTGAAAGATTTTGGTGTACACATCTTCCACTTCGGTTTCGCGGCCAAAAAAGATATCCTTGTCTTCTTTGGTATAGCTGTCCAGGAACTTGAATGGAGATTGGTTCATATTCATGCTGGGTTAACAGTTGACAATGATCCAAGCTTCTCCATCAGTCTTTCAAAATCAGACACCAGCAAATTGTAATCGGTCAGGTTGGTGAGATCACATTTTTCAGTGACTTCGGTGCCCACATACATCAGCTTTCTATCGCGAAACTTGGTGTACATGAAAATATCTTTTTTGATGGTGAACTTTTCCTTGCTGTCGATCACCTCCGTTCGCGTGTCTATAATCAGTGGCGACATGTTCAAAAATTCGTTGGGCTCTTTAATAGACTTCATCAACAACACAGAATTGGAATCCGAAAAAGAATCAAACACTTCTTCCGTTGACTTGAAATCAGAATCAGAACTGTTCAGGATGTCGATCCAATGCATATATCGCGCATCGCGATGGTGTTGCTTATTCACTTTTATCTCACGAATGGTGACCAGTTTATATTTCGTGATAAATGCAATTTGCTTAAGAATGAAGGTGAGTTTGTCGGCATACTCTACGCAGCGTTTTTCAATTTCTTCCTGTGTCAGGTTGATCTGATAGTGCCCGATTTCATTCCGTTCCGGTACCCAGAAATCAAGCCCCTTATAAAAATTTTCATGAAGAATGCCTTTCATCTCGGGCATAAATTGCTTCACATCATTTTTTTCAAACAGGGTACCAATGGTCCGTATGATCCAGGTGAAATTTCCGAGACTCAGCAGGTTAAATCGCTGATTGAATTGAGCTGCGAATTTCTCATAAATATCAATTTTCTTTTTCACTACCTCCTCGTACAGTTCAATCACCATCACGAAACTGATGAATTGAGTAGTGCGCTCGATCGTCTTAAACAATTGGTCTAGTCGCCCACGATCGAGGGAGCGCATGCTGCCTGAAAATAATCTCCGGAGTTCCACACCAATAGGCCAGGGATAACTTTTGATAATCTGATCGGCTAAAATCCGGATATCCACTTCAGCCTCATCGTCATCGGCTATCAGGTACTTGGCCAACGCGGGTCGGAATTTGACTATTTCTTCAAACACCCCGTGGATTAATGAATCGTTTACCTGAGCCAAATTGAGTTAGGGTTTAGGATAAGTGGTATGAATATACTTAGAAACCCTGATTAAGTAATGATTAACTTATAGTCGTATAGTGGGTTAATGCTCCAATGCCATTCTTATTATAAGTGTATCGACCCCATTTTTTATGTTCTAAAACTAACCTTAATTTCGAATCAAAATTACCAAACAGATTAACCAAACCATACGGCCATGAGTTTAAAACAGCAAATTGATAACGATATAAAAACGGCCATGCTTGCCAAGAACAAAGATGAGTTAATGGCATTGCGCGCTGTGAAGTCAATGATCCTTCTTGCAGAAACAGAAAAGAGCGGCACTGGAGAACTTAATATTGAACTGGAAAACAAACTGTTGATGAAAGCAGCGAAGCAACGAAAAGAATCTGCCGATATTTTCCAAAAGGAAGGCCGCGAAGACTTGGCCAAAATAGAGCTTTTAGAATTGGAGGTGATCAGTCGCTATCTGCCTAAGCAGCTTTCGGAAGTAGAAGTTCAGGAAGAAGTAAAAAAAATAATCGAACTGGTTGGCGCCAAAGGCCCGCAAGACATGGGCAAAGCAATGGGCGCGGCCACCAAGCAATTGGCAGGTAAGGCAGACGGAAAGTTAATTTCTGAAATTGTTAAAAAACTTCTGGCATCTTGAGCAAAGCAGATATTTTTTTACTGGTGTTGGTAGCGTTGGGCGCATTCAGCGGATACAAGGAGGGCTTTCTTATGGAATTATTTTCATTGGTGGCAATTGTTTTAGGAATTTTTGGTGGCTTTAAACTAATGGGTGAAGGGATGATCTTATTGCGCGATCAGTTTAATGCAGATAGTAGAGTGCTGCCTTACATTTCATTCATTGTCATTTTTTTGGTCATCGTTATTGCGGTCACCCTTGTGGGCAGAATGATAAGATACTCTATTGACAAATCCTTTTTGGGGAAAATAGATCAACTGATGGGTTTGATACTGGGAGGATTTAAGACACTATTCCTCCTTAGCGTGGTGATATGGATTGTAGATTCTTTAAAGTTCAATTTCAAAAGCGAATGGACTGAAGGTTCCTGGTTATATCCCTTTACAGCCAAACTTGCTCCCACTCTTGCGGCCTGGACAGGCGATTTCATCCCCGTTTTCAAAGAAATCTTCCGGGAGTTCTAAGGTTCACTTTTTTTTAGTTACTTATCAGGAAAATTTGGCTATGGCCCTTCGCGTAAAAGAGAAAAATGAGTTTAAGTATGTTGACGAAGGACAAGGCCAGGTGCTTATGTTATTGCACGGACTTTTTGGTGCGCTCAGTAATTGGGAAGATGTGGTCAACCTTTTTTCTAAAAACTTCAGGGTACTAATTCCAATGCTCCCCATCTATGATATGCCAATAAAGGAGGCTGGCCTTGAGGGGTTGAAAAAATTTGTGGAGGATTTTGTGGTCATGAAGAACCTCCATGACATGATCATCATGGGCAATTCACTAGGCGGCCACGTGGGCTTGTTATATACCCTTAGCAATCCAACCAAAGTTGCAAAACTTATTCTTACAGGAAGCTCAGGATTATTTGAGAATACCATGGGCGGATCTTATCCCCGCAGAGGAAGTTATGATTATATTAAGGAAAGAGTGGCCTATACCTTTTATGATCCGCAGGTGGCATCGAAAGAATTGGTAGACGAAGTTTTTGAAACCACACGAAGCATTCCTAAGTGTATGCGGATTGTGGCTATCGCAAAATCTGCGCAGCGTAATAATTTAAATCAGGATTTGCATAATATTAAGGTTCCCACCCTGTTAGTTTGGGGATTAAACGATACTATAACGCCTCCTATGGTAGGGCATGATTTCAACAGGCTTATTCCAAATTCTGAATTGAAGTTTATTGACAAATGTTGTCATGCCCCAATGATGGAGCAACCTGAAAAATTTAATGAAATTGTTGTTGACTTTTTAATGAGATGATAGCCGAAGAACTTATCAACCACATGATTCCCCCGCTCAAAGTCACAGACGATGCGCATAAGGCTATTGTGTGGATGGAAGAGTTTCGGTGCAATCATTTGCCGGTTGTAAACGAGGGAGAGTTACTAGGGTTTATTTCAGAAGAAATAATTCTGGAATCAAATGACATCGAGAAGAGCCTAGGTGATTTTGAGTTAACGGGATCGGAGTGTGCGGTTTCTCTCGAATCACACTTCTACGATATATTAAGAATAGCCGGGGAGAATAAACTACAGATAGTGGCTGTGCTAAATGAAGACCAACAATATGTAGGAGTCATCACAGTACAAGACATAATGGCCTCATTTGCCCAAACGGCAGCCGTAAAAATGCAAGGCGGCATACTTGTACTTTCGATGGATCTTATTGACTACTCTCTGGCTGAAATCAGCCGGCTGGTGGAGGAGAATAAAGCAAAGATTATCAGCAGTACAATGGTGGAGGACACCATGGACCCTGGAAAAATAAAAGTGACATTAAAGATCAATCAGTTAGACCTATCGCGGATTGTAGCCACACTCGAAAGATTTAGTTATCGAGTCATCGGTCGTTACCAGGAAATAAGAAAGGAAGCGAATGACAATGATCGGATTGATATGTTGCTTAAATATCTAAACATCTAACCGTACCAGAATCCTTACTCATGCGAATCGGAATACACGGAAAGGAAGTACACGGCCAGGCAGCACGGTTCAATGAAAAAATAATTGAAGACCTTCAACGAAGGAAGGCTGACAGTCATGTTTCTGAGAAATTTCTTAAGCATCTGAAATCTTCTAAGCTGAAATCGTTGAAGCTTTCATCATTTGAAGTAGGGGATAACATTAAAAATTTTGATTTCTTTCTTTCCCTGGGTGGCGATGGCACTTTATTGGAAAGCGTAACGTATATCGGAAAACACGAAATACCTATTCTAGGAATAAACACCGGTAGGCTTGGCTTTCTTGCTACTACAAGTAGAGATGAAACAGAATCAGCAATAGAAAATATTTTTAAGGGAAATTATAAAATTGATTCACGTACTGTTCTGGAACTTGAATCAGATTCAAAACTTTTTGGAGGCCTTAACTTTGCCCTTAACGATTTTACCATTATGAAGAAAGATACTTCTTCCATGGTTACAGTTCACGTTTTTGTGGATGGCGAATTATTAAATTCCTATTGGTCAGATGGTGTAATAGTTTGTACACCTACGGGCTCTACTGGCTATTCGTTAAGTTGTGGAGGACCGTTGGTTTATCCTAAATCCGAAAGCTTTATAATTACACCAGTTAGTCCACACAATCTCACGGCCAGGCCAATCGTTTTATCTGATAATTCAAAGATTTCTTTTCAAGTGGAAGGCAGGAGCAAAAAATTCCTGATATCACTGGATTCTCGATTTGCCTCGATAGATGAAAAAGTTAATCTAACTCTTAAAAAGAGCTCCTTTAAAGTTAAGTTGATTCAACTTCAGGGAAATCATTACTTCAAAACCCTGCGACAAAAATTAAGTTGGGGTCTGGATCTGAGAAATTAAAACATACCAGAGTTACTTCGGTTTCAAAAAACAGATAGAGCAAGGGTTATGAATGAATTTAAGATTCTGTTTAAAATTTATAGTTTTGTAGTCTGGCAAATCTATTGGGCATGAGAAAATTAGTGTTTGCGTTGATTCCTCTCCTATTGGTTGTTTTCATATCAACCGATTCGATGGCGCAGTTTAATAGAAAGTCGATTAAAAAGAATAATAAGCGTCTTTCTAACTTTAAGGGAAAGAAACAAGGCTTTTCTAAGGAAAAAAGGTATAACATGCTTGGGGTTACAGTAAGTGCGTTAAACTATTATGGAGATATTGCCCCTCGCCCTCAACGCATCAGTACCGACATATCATTCACTCGTCCCGCGATAGGTCTAAATTTCATTCACCGATTTGGTCCCAGGTATTCCTTTCAGGGGCAGTTTATGTATGGTGTATTAAAAGGTTCTGATTCTGAATCAGCCGATCCTTCAGGTGAAAACTCTCAGTATCGTTATAAAAGGAACTTGTCATTTCGCAATCAAATGATGGAGTTATCTGCAGTCGCTGTATTTGATTTATTCCAAAACCAGGCTACATATATTAGCCGCGTGAAATGGACACCATATGTATACTTAGGTTTAGCAGGTTTTACAAATAATCCTAAAGCCCAAGCACCCGTAACAGACTTGACAGGCGCGCCATTGGCAGATGCAGGTAATTGGGTAAAATTAAGACCACTGGGAACTGAAGGTCAGCACTCTACCCTTGACCCAACTGATGTTAATTTTGGTATAAAACCGTATAAGAGTATACAGCTTGCTATTCCACTTGGTGCCGGTGCCCGATTTAGAATTAATGAAGTAATGGATTTATGGGCAGACATTGGCTTCAGGTATACCTTCACAGATTATATAGATGATATTAGTCAAAACTATGTTGGGTTAGAAAAGCTTAAGAGCCCACTAGCCCAAGCTATGTCCTACCGAACTAATGAAATTCCTGGGCAGCCACTAAATCCTGTAATGACTCCAAGTGGTATTGCTGTGGAGGCCGGTTATGGCAGCGAATTTCGGGATAATGTTAGGGGCAGTAAAAGTGATCGTGATATTTACATGGTAACGAGCGTCCGCCTCACCTACATTATCGGGGCAACTTTGCATAGGGCTAAATTTAGATAATGATTGGTGGACACATTCAAGCATTGAGAATCACATTTTTGGGAAGCCTACTTCTCGCAACGCAATTTTGCTCAGCGCAACTTTTGCAACATTCAGAATTTGGTTTTGGCATTGGTGCATTTAATTATACAGGAGACCTTGTACGTTCGTACAATATTTTGAATTCAAAGCCAGCAGGGACTGTCTTTTATAGATCTAATATTAGTAAAGTTGTAAGTTTCAGAACTGCTTTAACAGGTGGTAAAATGGCGGCCAGTGATAGCAGGCCGATTGATAGTTTTGCAAAGCAACGAGCAGCCTCTTTTAATATCTTTGTATTGGAGGCATCAACAACCTTTGAATATCATTTTCTCGATTGGCGAGATTCCAAACGCAGACTTAGATTTACTCCCTATCTTTTTGCCGGCTTCGCACTTTTTATTATTTCCGGAAATGGCCAAAAGAACGCAACGTATAGCAACGTTCAACCGGCAATTCCATTTGGGGGAGGAATTAAATATGTCCTAAATCCAAGATGGTATTTAGCGGTTGAAATTGGAGTACGTAAAACATTTTTTGACTACCTCGATAATATTTCTGATGGAGATCTCTCTCTTAAAAATTATCAATATGGAAATAGGTACGACAATGATAATTACTTTTTTACAGGGATAACCATTACCCGCACCCTCTACGATATCCCTTGTCCTAACAATCCATATAAGTAGTTCAACTATTTCGCCCTGGGGGGCATCTCTTAATGAGATTAGATCATACCAAATTGGGGGGTGATTAGTTTAAAAAAATAGGCTACTTTTGCACCCTTATGGCCTCTTTTAAGGAAAATATAGACTTTAATAATTTGCCCAGGCATATTGCCGTTATCATGGATGGTAATGGAAGATGGGCGACCGGAAAGGGTGTCGCGAGGATTTTTGGGCATCGGAATGCTGTGCAAGCAGTTAAAGATGTAACGGAAGGCTGCGGTGAATTGGGTATTAAGTTTTTAACGCTCTATGCCTTTAGCACAGAGAATTGGGGAAGGCCAAAGGATGAGGTGGAAGGCCTAATGGAGTTGCTTGTGAATACGCTGAAGAAGGAGATAAAAATGCTTCATGAGAATCAGGTGAAGTTGATCACCATTGGAGAAATAAGTCACCTGCCAAAAATTTGTCAGGAAAATCTTTTAGATGCAGTGGAATCGACAAAAAATAACAGCGGCCTTACATTGTTATTGGCATTGAGTTATAGTGGCAGATCTGAAATTGTGAAAGCAACAAAGAAGATTGCAGAAGATATTAGTCAAGGAGTCATTAAGGTGGAGGATATAAACGAAACCGTCTTTGTTAATTATTTGGAAACAGCAGGCTATCCGGATCCGGAATTATTAATTAGAACCAGTGGTGAAATGAGAATAAGCAATTTTTTATTATGGCAGATTGCTTATACCGAGCTCTATGTAACAAAAACATTGTGGCCGGATTTCCGCAAGGAAGATTTATATGAGGCCATTTGCGCTTATCAGAAAAGAGAAAGAAGGTTTGGCAAAGTATTAGAAAGAACCGCCTAAGTGATGAAGAGAATTTTTACGGTTTTTCTATTATCTTTTTTAGCGGTTACCGCAGTTTTTGGGCAATTCAGAAAAAGCCGCGACAAGGCTCCGCCTATTGTCACCGATTCCAATCTTAATTATGCAAATCC
This sequence comes from Bacteroidia bacterium, assembly GCA_043750455.1. Classification (GTDB taxonomy): domain Bacteria; phylum Bacteroidota; class Bacteroidia; order Cytophagales; family Cyclobacteriaceae; genus ELB16-189. Next base: position 7,944 of record JAYVBN010000151.1, read on the forward strand.
TGTAGAATATTATATTGGAGGAATTGAAGTAACGGGTCTCAATGTGTTAGATAAAAACGCAATGATTTCTCTTACAGGACTAAAAATAGGAGATAAGATTAAAGTGCCAGGAGATCAAATTTCGGGCGCTATAAAAAAACTCTGGAAACATGGGTTAGTAGGCGATGCCCAGATATCCGTTGAAAAAATTGAAGGACAAAATGTTTTCCTGACTATAAAACTATCTGAGCGTCCCAGGTTGACGGAGTACTATTTCACGGGCATTTCAAAGGGACGGCAATCGAGTTTGAAGGAAGATCTTACGCTGATAAAAGGTAAGATCGTTAATGATGCTATGATCCGAAACGCGGAGATTACGGTAAGAAAACATTTCACAAAAAAAGGGTTTCTCAACACGGTCGTTAAAGTCTTTCAAGAATCAGATACGCTCAATCGTGGAGGTACTAAATTGAGAATTGACGTAGACCTTAAAACAAAAGTGCGCATTAATGAAATTTATTTTGACGGGAATGTGGCAATAGCTGATTCTAAATTAAAGAAACCTCTTAAGAAAACTCATGAACATGCACGCATTACCCTTCATCGTGTATTGCTGGGAATTTTATTGGACTTTAAACCGAGAAAAGTTATTGAAGTTTTGGATTCAAGCTATGATGTAAGTTGGGGGGAAGTGAAAGAATTTATAAACAAGAACGTAAAGCTTAATTTTTTCAGTGGATCAAAATTTATCAGCTCAGAATTTGATGCTGACAAAATAAAACTAATTGATTATTATAACACAAAAGGATATCGCGATGCGGAAATTATTTCCGATACTATTGTAGCCTTCGATGAAAAAAATATTGACGTAAAATTTAAAATCTCGGAAGGCAGGCAATACTATTTTAGAAACATCATTTGGACAGGAAATTACCTACACACGAATGCCACCTTAAATAAAATTCTTGACATCAACAAGGGGGATGTGTATAACAAGGAGATGATCGAGAAAAAGACTACGTTCAACCCTAAGGGCGCTGACATTAGTGGCCTTTACATGGATGATGGCTATCTTTTTTTCCGGGTAGATGATGTGGAGGTAGCCGTAGAGGGTGATTCCATTGACATTGAAATGAGAATTTTTGAAGGCGACCAGGCCACGATTAATCAAGTGCTTATCAGCGGAAACGAGCGGACAAGCGACCACGTAATACGAAGAGAACTCAGTACCATGCCTGGTCAAAAATTCAGAAGATCAGATATTATTCGCACCCAGCAGCAACTTTCTTCTATGGGATATTTTAATCCTCAAAAAGTTGAACAAGATATTAGACCCAATCCTTCTGACGGAACAGTGGATATTGAATGGAAGGTAGAAGAGCAATCAAATGATCAGATTGAATTGTCAGGTGGGTGGGGTGGCTATTTTGGATTTGTTGGTACGGCAGGTATTTCTTTTAATAATTTCTCTCTCCGGAATATTCCCCATCGCGATAAATGGAGCCCGCTTCCTGTGGGGGATGGGCAAAAACTATCGTTGAGGGCGCAGGCAAACGGGAAGTCTTTTCAAAGTTATAGCATCTCGTTAACCGAGCCATGGCTTGGTGGAAGGAAGCCTAATTCATTTACGGTAAGCCTGAATAGATCCATTTCAAGATTTCCTTCCTCTGGTTTTCAATTCAATGATGAGTCACCATCACTCAAGCAAAATGGTGTAACGCTAGGATTAGGCAGAAGACTGGAGTGGCCGGACAACTACTTCTCACTCACCAATTCTTTGTCCTTTCTGGTCTACAATTACAAAAATTATTTTTCTTCGTCTTCCTTGCCAGCCATCGGAACAACTTATGATTTGAATCTCAATACTACCCTTGCGCGCAATAGTATTGATAACCCGATGTATCCCACAACAGGATCAACCATCTCTCTTAGCATGATACTTACACCGCCATATTCGCAATGGAGAGACCCCAGTTACTATGATGATATTGATCAAAAGTATAAGTGGGTTGAAATGCATAAGTGGATGTTTGATGCTAAATTTTATCTGAAACTTTTAGGAAGTTCTAAGCCCAATGGACGTAGCCTTGTATTGGAGAGCAAGGCTCATTTTGGATTTATTGGTCAATATACCCCCGCGTTGCAACCAGGACCTTTTGGACGATTCCTGATGGGAGGAGATGGATTAGCTGGAGGGTTTAATTCGTTTGTGTTGGGCCAAGAAATTATTGGATTGAGAGGTTATCCTAACAATGTTATTACACCACCTTACTTTACTGAGCGTGGTAAAGGTGGTCAGGGACGATCTCAAGGTGACCTCATTGAAGGAGGCATTGTATACAATAAGCTTGGACTTGAGTTGCGCTATCCCGTTACAACAGGACAAACAGCCACTATTTATGGTTTAATTTTTACCGAGGCTGGTAACAACTGGAACGACTATAAGAAATTTAACCCTTTTAGTCTTTATAAATCTGCCGGGTTTGGAGCCAGGATTTTTATGCCTGCCTTCGGCTTAATTGGATTGAACTGGGCCTATGGATTTGATAACCTACCAGGTACTAATAAACCGAGCGGCTCTCAATTCCACTTTACAATTGGTCAACAATTAAGATAAAATGAGGTTTTTTGTTCTGATCATAGGGTTTTTTGGTTTAGGCCTGAATTTTGTTTCAGCTCAGAAGTTCGGCTATATCGACTCTGATTTTATCCTGGGAAAAATGCCTGACTACAAAAAGGCGCAGGACGAAATAGAGCAACTTTCGGTAGGCTGGCAAAAAGAAGTAGAGGAAATGCAAAAGAAAGTGGAGGGGCTGCATAGTAGCTATCAGGCAGAATTGGTTTTGCTAACCGAAGAAATGAAGCAGGATCGGTTAACTGATCTTAAAAAGAAGGAAGATGATCTAAAGGAGTATCAAAAAAAGGTTTTTGGATTTGGTGGCCTGTTTTTTTTGAAAAAACAAGAATTGATTAAACCTTTGCAGGATAAAGTTTTTGATGCTGTTGAAAAAGTAGCCAAGGCCAACCGATTAGCCATCATCTTTGATAAAGCTGGTGAACTGGTAATGATTTATACAGATCCGAGACATGACTATACGGACTTTGTTTTAGAAGAACTTGGATTAGGAGACCCTAACGATAAGATTAAATAACAACTAACTAACAACTATAATGAGAACACATTTTCTTTTGATTTTTTTAGGTTGCGTTTCAATTGCGTCTTACGCACAAACACAACCACAGCAGCCATCAGTTCAAAAAATTGGCTATGCCGACTGGGATTATATTTTTGCCCAGTTGCCCGAATACAAGCAAATAGATAGCGAACTAAAAACATTTGGTACGCAATTAGAGAACCAGCTTAAGTCTAAGTACCAGGATTATGAGACTAAGTTAAAGGCTTATCAGGGCATGCCCGCTACTACACCTGACGCTATAAAGGCTGATAAGGAAAGAGAGCTTGGAGCATTGCAAGAGAGCATTCAAAAATTTCAGCAAGATGCCCAGACCTCTTTGCAGACTAAGCAAACCTCTTTGATGGAGCCTGTTTTTGCAAAGGTGGGCAAAGCGATTGAAGTTGTAGCTGTAGAGAACGGTTATTCATTCATCATCAATCCACAACTTGTTGGTGGAGGTGATATTCTCCTTTACAATGATGAAAAGTATAATATCTCATCATTGGTGTTGAAGAAACTTGGAGTAACCGCGGTTGCTGCTCCTGTTACAAAAACAAATTAAAATTTCTAGCCTCGCCCCAAAGTGAGTTCGACTCAGGCGGGTTTTGAAATTTGAAAGCCCTGTCCCGATAGCTATCGGGACAGGGCTTTTTTTATTAACTTCAATTTATGGCATTAACATTTTTAGCAAAAGGTGATCTTATCGGAGTTACAGCTCCTGCTGGAAAGATAAAAACAGAAAGCCTAACTGTGGCTGTTTCTGTTTTAGCGTCTTGGGGATTGGGTATAGAATTGGGCAAGCACATTTTTAGCGAAGCGCACGGCTACTTTTCAGGAACAGATCAGGAGAGACTGCAAGACTTTCAGAACATGTTGGACGACCCTGAAATAAAAGCAATCATTTGCGCACGCGGAGGCTATGGCACAACAAAATTTATTGATCGCTTAGACTTTACAAATTTTTTAAAATTTCCAAAATGGATTGTTGGGTTTAGCGATATCACTGCCTTGCATCTGAAACTTCATTGTCTCGGTTTTGAAAGCATTCATAGTGTGATGCCCATACAGTTTTCAAAACCAGAGCACAAAGAATCTGTTGAAAGTGTAAGAAGAATTTTGTTTGGAGAGACTGTTTATTTAGAAGCCAAAGCATCTGAATCGAATCGATTAGGTACCGCTACGGGACAGGTAGTTGGTGGTAACCTGACATTGCTGGCGGATTCATTAGGCACGGCCAACGACATTGATTCGAAAGGAAAAATTTTGATCATCGAAGAAGTAGGTGAATATAAATATAAACTTGATCGGATGTTCACTCATTTGAAACGAGCTAATAAACTCAGTCAATTAGCTGGACTTATCATTGGGCACATGACGGATATCAATGATGCCGAGGGAAGCTTCGGGCAAACCGTTGAAGAAATTGTTTTAGATAAAGTAAAAGAGTTTAATTATCCGGTAGCCTTTAACTTTCCTATTGGACATGAGGCTCCAAACCTGGCGTGGAGGCATGGAGCGACCGGAACTTTGAATGTTAGCAATGAGATATCCCAATTAACTTTCGCCACGCTAACCTGAAACTTTAGACTTAGAACTAGAAACTTTTCCAAACCCACCTCCTCCTGGGGTTTGAATGACAATGCGATCACCTTCGCTTACAGAAGTACTATCCATTTCTTTTAACTGCTGAACAACACCATTCTTTCTGATAATATATTGTTGCCCTGTTTTCCCAGGTAATCCACCTTTCAAACCGTATGGTCTTTCTTTTCTATGTTGAGAAAGAATATTTAGTTCGAGCGGTTCTTTGAAAAAAATCTCACGTGTAATTCCATCACCACCTTTCCATTTGCCATTTCCACCGGAACCTTTTCTGATTTCAAATCTTTCGAGCCTTACGGGATAACGCAGTTCCAAAATTTCAGGATCGGTGATGCGCGTGTTGGTCATGTGTTGATGGACGGCATCAGTGCCATTAAATCCTAAGCCAGCACCGGTTCCTCCACAAATCGTTTCGTAGTAGCCAAAATGACTATTGCCGAATAGAAAATTATTCATGGTGCCCTGGCTACAGGCAGCAAGTTGAAAGGCTTTGAGTAATGTATCGGTTAAACGCTGACTGACTTCGGTGTTTCCGCCAACTACTGCAGGAAGTTTCTTTATATTCTTAAAATCAGGATTCAGCAATCCGTGATGTAAAATCAGTTTTACCCGTTCCATCAAACCCTCATTCATTGGAATAGGTTTGTCCACCAGTAAACGAAGTACATAGAGCACTACACTTTGAACAATCGCTTTTGTAGCATTGAGGTTTCCTGGATGAACGAGTGAAGATCCACTAAAATCAACAATCAGTTTACTTCGCTTGAGTTGAATAACAACCTTTAATTTAGATCCATCATCTAATCGCTCCAAGGCTTTGAAAGATTTGGAAGGAAGTTGATTTAGCTTTTCATTCAATAAAGAGCATGCATAGTCTCGAAGCATTTTCATAAACGAAACAACTTGAGCCGGTCCATGTTTCTCACACAACTGCTGTAATGCACTCTCACCAAAATTTACTGCAGCAAGCGCGCCATTTAAGTCTGCCTGGTTTTCTTCCCAGAGCCGTGTTGGATATTTTGCCTCCGAAAATACTTTTTTGATGGCCTCCCATTGAGGCTTTC
>JAYVBN010000152.1:0-3304 GCA_043750455.1 Bacteroidia bacterium
TGACCTGCTATAGTCACTCCTATGACACAAAAAATTAAGACTGCCCTGTATGCATTGAGTAGTCGTCTATTGTTAGTCCTTCCAAAAAGTAGGAAAAAATAAAAAGCTGCTGCTGCCAACACAGCCGTTGCAATCCCTGACCACTGATGGATGTCGAGTATATTGCCACTGTAATCATCCTGGTCTTTGAGTAATAAACCAAAGACTGCGGCTACAATTGCGCTCAATGCTCCGATTAATAAAATAATATGCTGGCCTGATCGGAATGGCTGGTCTTTATTCTTCCATGAATAAATTTCAAGTATAAGAGCCACAACCAACAAGCCAATTGGAAAATGCACAATCAGCGGATGCAGTCTTCCAAGGAATTGCCAGAACCAGAAAGTTGTCACTACAGAATCTTCAGACATTGCTATCGTTTAATAATCTATTCTGTAGCTAAGAGTAAAGCCCATGCTTGCTACAATTCCGTTTTATAAATTCAAAACCCTTCTCTGCCATGTCCCAAGGTTTAGAATATTCTCGCCAAACATTAATCGAATTCGCAAAGTTGGGATCATTCCTGGTAAAGGCTTCAATGGTGAGCCAGCCTTTGTATTTGATAGCTGCAAGAGTTGAAAAGGTTTCATCCCAAGGTAAATGGCCATCTCCAGGTGTGCCTCTATCATTCTCACTGATATGCACATGCGCAAGCAAAGGTGCGATTGTCTTAATTGCCACGGAGAGCTTCTTCTCTTCTATGTTTGCGTGATGTGTATCAAACATAGCCTTAACATTTGGATGCGAAACTTTAGCCACCAGCATTGACAGTTGTTCCATGGTGTTGCACAGGTAACATTCGAATCGATTAAGTGCTTCGGGTGTTAAGGTAATACCCGCTTGTGCCGCGTAGTCACCAGCCGCCCTCAGTACATCAGCACTCCACTCATACTCGCTTGATTCAGGAGGTCGACCGGCAAAGTAGGCAAAAGCAGAATGAAATGGTCCGCAGATAATTTTTGAATTAATAGCATGAGCACAATCAATGGCATTCTTCAAACGAACTAATGCTTTTTCACGAACAGCCACTGAATCACTGGCTGGATTTTCTTCCGGCCCAAGTCCAAGCACACATGTGGCTTCCATGCCTATACTCTTCAAATGATTCCCAAACTGCTTATAAACTTCCTTGTTCTGTTCCGCCATGAAACATTCAATTCCGTCATAACCAATTTTCTTCAGTCGTTCTGAGACCGGAAACATATCTTCTCCAATGCCTCCTGACCACGCCAATAAATTAAATCCAATTTTATTCATCACTCATTTATTTTTGAATTTCAATTATTTCTCCATTGGATGAAGCTTAAGCAACTCATCCGGAGAGTAAAAACCTTTTTTATCTTTCTCTGATTCACGAACTGCTTTCACTTTTTCTGGTAGAATAGCAGAAGCCCTATTTCCAAAAGCATTTCTAACATATGTAAGCACAGCAGCTACTTCATCATCATTTAGCATTCCTCCGAACGGAGTCATCGGAACTTGTCCCGCATACTTGTTTCCATTTACTTCTATCGGACCCATAATTCCTTTTAATACAATTTTTATCAAACGTTCTTCATTCCCTACTACCCATTTGGTACCTATAAGACCAGGAAAACCTGAGGGAGAGAGACCAGCGCCATCAGCTTGGTGACAGGTAACACAGTACCCATCCTTTGCATAGATTACTTTTCCTTTGAAGAACAATTCGCGATCAATTCCTTTAAGATCTGTAATTATCTCCGCTTCCTTTTTTTCTTTCATTGACATTCCGTTCAAATGAGCAATAGCTGTTGCTTGAGCTTCTATCATCCATCTATCAAGTGGCTTTTTACCGGCCTCCATTACGATTGGCAAACCAACTTCCTTATCCAACCAAGATGCTGCCACGATCGCTTCCAGCCGAACACGACTTTGTTCATCTTGCGCAGCCTTCATTAGCAATTCAGCTTGATTCGTTATTTGATGTCCACTATAACGAAGCACTCTAACAGCCGCAGCTCTCGCATGGTAGTCTTTTGATTGAAGTACTTGGTGTAATAAACTTTCATCTACTTTATTTAATCCCCAGGTAACCCACAACGCTTCTAAAATATGATGCGCATACCGTTCATCTTCTACATTCAAATTTGCCACCCATGTTTTAACTTGTGGCAGCACCTCGCTTGCCTTGTGGCTTCTAAGCTCTCTCCTTGTACGATAGCGTGTTCTGAATTCAGGTAGCTTCAAGTTGTCAAGTAGCTCGCCAATACTCGCTCCTGCAACTTTCGCTGGTGTAACTAAAGGCCGTGAAGGATAAGTGATTCTATAGATACGACCATGAACGTGATCACGAAGTGGATCTCGTGCATTGTGCTGCATGTGACCAATTAATATGTTGTGCCAGTCGACAAGATAAAGTGAACCATCAGGGGCAAACTCCATATCAACGGGTCTGAAATTTTTATCTTCTGATGTTACCAGATCCTGTACATGATGACTCGTAAAACCGGTCGTATCATCTTTCAGCGTGTGTTGTTTGGTTCCTAGGAACCCGATCGTATTATTGATAAGAAAATCTCCTTGCCCTTCATCAGGAAAATGTCTACTTGAAACAAATTCCAATCCTGAGGTTGGGCGAACCCTATGCTTATCCTCAATAAGATTAAATGACTTATGGGTAGCTACTCCATATCTTGGCTTGATCTCCCCTGGCAGCATCCATCGAACATCGGGTCCAGATGTTTCTGCAAAAATATCTTGCCCCCACTCGTCAAATGCAATGCCCCAGGGATTTGGAATGGAAAGTTGTGCTACGCGTTCAAGATGATGTCTCTGTGGGCTGTATCGGTAAAACCCTCCATTAGTTGCTCGCACTGGTCCATAAGATGTTTCTACATTGGTATGCAAGAATACACCTTCACCCATAAAAATAGCACCAGATGGATCGGCTGCATAGGCACTGTGCGCATGATGCGTATCATGATCATCAAAACCGCTTAAAATAATTTCAGACTTATCTGCTTTGTCGTCACCGTCTGTGTCTGTGTATAGAACTAAGTTAGTGCCTTGAGAAACATAGACACCTTCTGGAGCAAACTCAAAGCCTACCGGAACATGCAAGCCTTCTACAAACGTAGTTTGTTTATCCGCCTTCCCATCGCTATCCGTATCTTCTAATATGATAAGCTTATCATTTGGTTTACTGTCGCCTGGTTTATAATGCGGATAGCTGGGCATAGTAGCTACCCAAAGTCGGCCTTTATTATCAAAGCTTAGTTGAACAGGATTAGCCATATCAACAAAC
>JAYVBN010000153.1:0-2402 GCA_043750455.1 Bacteroidia bacterium
GACACCAGCGCAAACGCATTGGATTCACTTACCCGCGCTAGTCTTTCACCTTTGTTTTCATTAAGCGATCAGGCAATTCCTTTTTTATATCCTGTAAAGGATACGGCAGTTATCAACGCTATTTTAAAACGTGCCGATGTAAAATCATTGATGCCGCGTTCGGTAGGTTGGTTTTGGGATGTGAAAGTGGAGCCGGAGCTTACGCCAGGCTTAGATGACCTTCGGTTGAATTTTGTGAATGTAACAAGAAGTGGAAAGGCTTTGCTTACAGGAGAAGTGATTACCAATGCACGTTTGGATAACGATCAGTTTGCTCGTCCTGCGGTAAGTATGACTATGAACGCAACAGGCTCCAGACAATGGGCTAAAATTACAGCAGCCGCAGCGGCAAAATCCCCGCAAGGAAGGGTTGCCATTGTACTTGATAATTATGTGTACACGGCACCAACTGTTCAAGGTGAAATTCCAAACGGTAATTCACAGATCACCGGAAACTTTACAGCAGAAGAAGCAAAAGATCTTGCCAATGTGTTGAAGGCAGGTTCACTTCCTGCGCCTACGCGAATTGTGGAGGAAGCTATCGTTGGCCCATCTTTAGGAAAGGTGGCACAAAGCCAGGGTTTTATTTCAATGGCATCTGGCCTTGCATTAGTAGTGCTATTCATGGTGGCCTATTATGCAAAAGGAGGATGGGTGGCCAACATTGCGTTGTTGTTTAACATCTTTTTTATATTAGGTATTCTAGCTCAGTTTAATGCTGCCCTCACACTTCCAGGTATTGCGGGTATCGTACTTACTATGGGTATGGCGGTGGATGCAAACGTGTTGGTGTTTGAGCGTATACGAGAAGAGTTAAAGCAAGGCAGGCTGTTGCGGGATGCCATAAAAAAAGGTTATGAGCACGCTTTTTCTTCCATTTTTGATTCAAACATAACCACATTTATCACAGTCTTATTCCTCTTTATATTTGGACAAGGGCCGCTGAAAGGTTTTGCGATAACACTGATGATTGGTATTGCTACTTCATTCTTTTCAGCCGTTTACATCTCACGGGCGATCATCGAATGGATGGTGCGCAAAGGCGATCATGCTAACATGACATTTAAGACACCACTCGTACTAATTAAAACTGAAACCAATTTTGATTTTATAGCAAGCCGGAAAAAAGCTTATATTTTTTCTGGAACAATAATCATGATTGGCCTTGCCTTTGCCCTTATTCAGGGTTTGAATTTGGGAATCGACTTCAAAGGTGGACGTTCTTATGTGGTTAGCTTTAATAAGCCTATAGAGGCCACTAGTATGAGAAACAGCTTGGTAGAAAGTTTTGAAAACTCCAGTACAGAAGTTAAAAACTACGGAAGCAATAATGTGATGAAGATTACCACTTCTTATCAGATAGATGATGATTCGGAAGTAGCAGATGACAAAGTAAAAAATGCATTGATTCAGGGCATTCAAAAATTTAGCGGTTTGCAATACGTAGAGAATGATGCAACTGTAGATGAAACCCATTTTACCATTTCTTCTTCTGCCAAAGTTGGGGCTACTGTGGCCGATGATATTAAGAACTCTGCTTTTCAAGCGGGTTTGTTCTCAATCATTGGTATCTTCTTGTATATTTTGATGAGGTTCCGCAAATGGCAGTATAGTGCAGGCGCTATTGTGGCCTTAATTCACGATTCCTTATTTGTTTTTGCAGCATTCGCTATCGCAAATGCATTAGGTATTTCATTTGAAATTGATCAGGTGTTTGTGGCAGCCATTCTTACAGTGATAGGATATTCGATAAACGATACGGTAATTATCTTTGATCGTATCCGTGAATACATGGGCATTGGCACCAGCCATGATCGTAACAAGATTTTTAATGCTGCCATGAACAGCACACTTAATCGTACCTTAATTACATCTGGAACTGTTATGATTGTGGTGATAGTCTTGCTTTTCTTTGGTGGTGAGGTGCTGAGAGGATTTTCATTCGCATTGTTTGTGGGTATTGTGATTGGAACCTACTCATCCATATTTATTGCAACTCCTATTGTAGTGGATTTTGATAAACCTGTACAAGGCGGAGCGAAAGCATAACCACTCATTATTTTTTTGAAATTGAAAAGCAGGTCGTTTGATCTGCTTTTCTTTTTAGGAGGAAGAAGCATGTGCCTTTAATTCGAAACGCATGGATAGGACGGTTGGCATAAAAGAAATAGCTTCATTTGCGAATAGCTGGTAGTTAGCAACAAGTTTTAGGCATCCTCAAATTGACTATATAAAATAAATGATTTGGAAGATCGTTTTATCATAGAAAAATAAACATTTACCGTTATGAAAAAGATAATAATGATTCTCGTTTCCACTTTAGTTATAGGTAATTTACTTGCCCAAAAAGAAGGTGAGATTAA
>JAYVBN010000154.1:0-2239 GCA_043750455.1 Bacteroidia bacterium
TTATATTTTTTACCAGATAAGCTCAATTCCTTTACCTGAACGAAGTCGGTGTGGTCGCTGAGGTTTTCATATTGAAAAAAATCCGGATTGGCACGATAAATTTTTCTGAAGCCCAATATTCTGTCGGGACTCATTAGTCTCATCCTTAACAGGAAAAGGCTATCGAGCTTCTTTGGGTCTTTAGGGTCAATGAATGCTTTGTTTAAAGTACTTTGAAGGCTTGCGTAACTGACAGAATCGTCTTTTGATCTAAAAATAGGTTCCTCTTGAATCCCTATAAACTCAATTACTTTTTGGCTAAAACTTGCTGTTGACAGGCAGATCAAAATAAAGGAAAAAAGAGCCTTCATAAACATGGTATTTTAATTAAAACTAGGTAATCAGGTTAATGCATCCTAACCTAATAAATGCTCACTAATTTTTTGTGCAAAAACTTCATTAATATCCCTTAAAAATGCTGCAAATGAGGTGAAAAACCTTATTTTTGACCCTTTCTAAAAGTCACTCATGAGCGAAAAACAGGACAGAGACGAAACTAATTATTCAGCTAGTAATATTCAGGTTTTAGAAGGTTTGGAGGCAGTCCGAAAGAGGCCTTCAATGTACATTGGTGATACAGGGGTAAAAGGCCTTCATCATTTGGTTTGGGAGGTTGTTGACAACTCAATTGACGAAGCGCTAGGCGGCTATTGTGATACTATTGATGTCACTGTAAATACGGATAACTCCGTTACAGTTGAAGATAATGGCAGGGGTATTCCCACCGATATGCATGAAAAGGAGAAGCGATCGGCTTTAGAGGTTGTCATGACGGTACTCCATGCTGGTGGAAAGTTTGATAAGAATACCTACAAAGTATCAGGCGGATTGCATGGAGTTGGCGTTTCATGTGTTAATGCCTTATCCGAGAAACTTCTTGTAACGGTTTACCGCGAGGGTAAAATATTTGAACAGGAGTACGAGCGCGGAACACCGAAATACTCAGTGAGGGTAATCGGTCAGTCCGAACGTAGAGGAACCACTGTCCTTTTCAAACCGGATACTGAAATTTTCACGCTCACCACAGAGTATAATTATGAGACTATTTCTTCACGCCTTCGCGAACTTGCGTTCCTAAATCCTGGGATTAGACTTAACCTTAAAGACTTGCGCGATAAGGATGAGAAGGGTGAGCCAAAGTCAACATCATTTTTCTCAGTAGGTGGCTTGCGCGAATTTGTAGAGTATCTTGATTCTACAAGAGAGAAATTGATCCCTCGCCCCATCTATATTGAAAATGATAAGGGTGAGATTCCTGTTCAGGTAGCAATGGGTTACAACACCGCCTACAGTGAAAATCTTATTTCGTATGTAAATAACATAAATACGCATGAAGGCGGCACTCACGTGGCTGGCTTTCGCAGAGCGCTTACACGAACGCTGAAAAGCTATGCGGATAAATCTGGCCTTCTGGAAAAAGCAAAAGTTGAGATTAGTGGTGATGACTTTCGTGAGGGGTTAACTGCTGTTATTTCTATAAAGGTTGCCGAACCTCAATTTGAAGGTCAAACAAAAACTAAACTTGGCAACTCGGAGGCAATGGGTGTGGTTGATCAGGCAGTAGGAGAGATGCTTCAAAATTATTTAGAGGAGAACCCACGTGAAGCAAAGCTTATCGTAAGCAAAGTTATTCTTGCAGCACAAGCCCGTATTGCAGCGCGAAAAGCCCGTGAGATGGTGCAGCGAAAAAATGTGCTTTCAGGAACCGGGCTTCCGGGAAAGTTGGCCGATTGTGCAAGTTCTGATCCAGCCATTTGTGAACTCTATCTGGTAGAGGGCGATTCAGCAGGAGGATCTGCCAAGCAGGGTCGTGAAAGACATTTTCAGGCTATACTTCCGCTGCGAGGAAAAATTTTGAATGTAGAAAAGGCGCAAGAGCACAGGATATATGAAAACGAGGAGATCAAGAACATGATTACCGCTCTTGGCGTAAGTTTCGGTACTGAAGAAGATCAAAAAGCACTCAATCTCACCAAGCTTCGTTATCATAAAGTAATTATCATGACCGATGCGGATATCGATGGCAGCCACATTCGTACACTGATCCTTACTTTTTTCTTTCGTTACATGCGTCAGTTGATCGAGCAAGGATTTGTATACATCGCTTTGCCACCGCTATATCTTCTAAAGAAAGGAAAAGATGAACGCTATTGCTGGAATGAGGACGAACGACAGCAACTTACCAAAGAGATGACTAAGG
>JAYVBN010000155.1:0-8444 GCA_043750455.1 Bacteroidia bacterium
CAACCACAAAACCATTTCGCCACTGCGTTTGCCGCTTCGGCAATGGATAATCACTTGCTTATCGCGCGAGATTTTATCGGTGCTACTTGGTATTTCTGCCATGGGAATCAATTCACCATCAAGGTTGCAGATGTCATATTCATGAGGCTCACGCACATCGATCAATTGGAAGTCGGCACCGGCATCCTTAAGCTTTTTCAATTCCTGAACAGTGATCTCTCTCATGGGGTTGTTTTGTTGAATGCCCAAATATTTATTTTTCTTTTGATTAATACCACAAAAATCTTCATAATCAATCAAACCCGTGATGGAACCGATTGCATTTCGGTTAGGAATGGTGATAGTAGTAAACTCTGTATCCAGCGCATCAAAGATTAAAAGCTTATTAGCTAATGGTTTACCGATGCCTGTGATGATTTTGATTGCTTCATTGGCCATCAAACTGCCCATCATACCCGGGAGCACACCGAGCACACCGGCCTGTTCGCAATTTGGTACACTTTCAGGAGAAGGTGGTAAGGGAAATAAGTCGCGATAATTGGCGCTAAAGGTTTTGTCTTGCTTTTGAAAATTAAAAACAGAAACCTGGCCTTCAAACTTCAAGATGGATCCGTAGACTAAAGGTTTTCCAAGTAAGACACTGGCATCATTTATTAAATAACGAGTTGGGAAGTTATCAGAACCATCCAGAACCACATCATAATTCTTTAGTAAGTCGAGTGCATTTACTGAAGTTATTTTGTGAGGATGACTCTTAATTTCTATGAGAGGATTGAGCCCTTTCAATCGCTCAGCAGATGCTTCCGCCTTATTCTTGCCTACATCTTCTGAAGTAAAAATTACTTGCCGTTGAAGATTGGTCACGTCAACTTTGTCGAAATCAACAATTCCAATTTTGCCAATGCCTGCTGCGGCAAGATAGAGTAGGGCGGGGGAACCCAGTCCGCCAGCACCAATAACCAATACCCGGGCTTCTTTAAGTTTTATTTGGTTTTCTAAACCAAATTCTTCCAAAACCAGATGACGGCTATAGCGAATTAATTCCGACTGACTTAACTTGTGCATGATTAACCAAATATAAGAGTATGTCAGTAAGAAAAAACTTTTCGTCTGGAGCAAAATGGGAAGATATTGTTGGCTATTCCCGAGCCGTGCAAATAGGCAATCAACTGGAAGTATCAGGTACTGTGGCTACTGACGATAATGGAGTGGTGGGCAAGGATGACTTTTATGCCCAAACGAAATTCATTCTACAGAAAATTGAAAAAGTACTGCATCAAGCTGACTTTAAGTTAGAGAATGTGGTTCGCACCCGCATGTTTGTCACGGATATTAGTTATTGGGAAGAAATTGGGAAGGCACATGGGGAATTTTTTAAGAATATTAAACCTGTAACCTCTATGATAGAGATCAATGCCTTGATTGATCCAGAATATTTAATTGAGATTGAGGTTACTGCAGTTAAATAGGAATTTATTCACGCAAAGGCGCAAAGCCCGCGAAGGCTAATTTGATTCGATTACTTTGCGGTCTTAGCGTCTTTGCGTGATTAATTTAAAATTTCTTCAACGCCAACTTAGAAACAGTTTCGCCAATTGCCAATGAAGATGTTGCAGCTGGAGATGGCGCATTGCATACATTGATTACTTGCTTCTCTTCCAAAATCATAAAGTCGTCTACTAAACCTCCTTCACGGTCGCAGGCCTGGGCGCGAACGCCAGCACCGCCCTCAACAAGATCAGCTTCCTGAATTTCTGGAATCAATTTTTGTAAAGCTTTTGTAAAAGCTGCTTTTGAAAAGGAACGATACATTTCACCAAGACCTGTGCGCCAATACTTTGCTGCCACTTTTTGGAAGCCCGGCCATGTCAATATTTCGGCAAGCTCTGACAGATTTATATCCGTTTTCTTGTAGCCTTCACGCTGAAAGGCAAGCACGGCATTTGGTCCTGCTTCAACACCACCCTTGGCCATACGAGTGAAATGCACACCCAGGAATGGAAAATTTGACTCAGGCACTGGATAGATTAAATTCTTAACCAGATACTCTTTCTCTTTCTTTAGTTTGAAATATTCTCCCCTGAAGGGGATGATTTTTACATTCAATTTAGGTACAGTCATCCTGGCAACCTTGTCTGAATATAATCCAGCACAGTTGATGACAAGCTTGGTGGTGTAACTCGTCTTTTGGGTTACAACAACACTACTATTTTCCGAACTTTGAATATCCAGTACCCGTTCATTCAATTGAATCTGCCCATCCAATTTCTGGATCAACTCTGCATACTTTAGCGCTACTTTTTTATAGTCAACAATCCCGGTTTGCGGAACAAAAATACCAGCAAGGCCTGTGACGTGCGGTTCATAATCTGTAAGTTCTTCTTTCCTAAGCCTCTTTAAGTTCTGAAGACCATTTTGCCCACCCCGAATGAAAAGATTTTCCAAAAGAGGTAATTCCTTCTCCTCAGTTGCCACTACAATTTTTCCGCAGATGTCAAACACAATTTCATTTTGTTGGCAAAAGTCTACCATTAAATTATATCCATGAATACAGTTTGTTGCCTTCAAACTGCCCGGCTTATAATACAACCCTGAGTGGATAACTCCGCTATTGTTGCCGGTCTGATGCTTGGCTACCTCATCCTCTTTTTCAATCAGAACAAGTTTAATATTGGAATTAGATTTCTTCAACTGAAGTGCAGTAGCAAGTCCAACTATGCCACCGCCCACTATTACTACATCGTATTGCACGCTTCTCTGTTTTTTCGAAAATTAAAACTAAATGACGGGATGTGCTAATTCTTTAGCCAATAGGCAATTTACAAAAATACAATAGGCAATGTAGGTTTACGTTGGTCTGTACTTTGCCTACAGCCTACTTGTTCTTTGCGTGTAATACAATCGATTGATTTTGCAAGATTTGCATCCCCTATGATCTCTCTTAGAAATGGGTTATTATTAAGGTGAATTTGCTTTACTAATCATGTCCATAAAGGTTGCCATCCGCCATCAGACTACTTACGAATATGACCGTTCGGTGAGCCTATCACCGCATACATTTCGGTTGCGACCTGCCGCACATTGTCGCACACCTATTCTATCATATTCATTAAAAATCAAACCGGAAGAACAGTTTCTCAACTGGCAACAAGATCCTTTCGGGAATTTTCTTGCTCGTGTGGTCTTCCCTGAAAAGACAACTTCTCTTCACTTTGAGGTAGAAGTAATTGCCGAGATCATCGTTATTAATCCATTTGATTTTTTTATTGAAAGCTATGCCGAAGAGTTTCCGTTTAGCTATACCGCGCAACTAAAAAAAGAATTGCTCCCGTATTTCGAAATCGGTGAGAGTGGGCCAATGCTGCAATCCTGGCTCAAACGAATTGATAAGTTGAAGAAAGTGCGCATGATCGACTTTTTGGTTTATCTCAACCAAGAAGTACAGAAAAGTGTTGATTACACCATTCGCTTGGAACAAGGCGTTCAGACGTGCGAAAAGACACTTGATATTCATAGTGGCTCTTGTCGCGATTCGGCTTGGTTGCTTGTACAAATTTTCAGGCATCTTGGTTTGGCTGCGCGTTTTGTTTCGGGTTATCTTATTCAGCTTAAAGCAGATCAACAAGCACTCGATGGTCCTTCAGGTACAGTTGTAGACTTTACGGACTTACATGCATGGACAGAGGTATATGTTCCAGGTGCAGGATGGATTGGACTTGATCCTACTTCAGGGTTGTTCGCAGGTGAAGGTCACATTCCTTTGTGTTGTACACCCGATCCAGTGAGTGCAGCACCTGTTACTGGTATGACGGATTTTTGTGAAACAAAATTTAGCTTCAAGAATGAAGTGTTTCGCATTCACGAAGACCCGCGTGTAACCAAGCCGTACAGTGAAGAACAGTGGGCAACCATCATTGGACTTGGAAATAAAGTTGATGAAGATTTGCAACGGGGCGATGTTCGTTTAACAATGGGAGGAGAGCCCACTTTTGTTTCAGTAGATGACATGGAAGCGAAAGAGTGGAACACAACTGCCGATGGTAAACACAAAAGAATTTTAGGCGGTCACTTAATTAATAAATTAAAAAATTCATTTGGTTCTGGCGGACTTATTCACAAAGGCCAGGGAAAATGGTATCCTGGTGAGCCACTTCCACGATGGCAATATTCTGCTATTTGGCGAAATGATGGACAACCCGTTTGGAAGAATGATGCACTACTTGATTTAAGTGATGACAAATCCAATTACACAATCGAGGATGTTCATCGGCTAGCAACGGAGTTGACAAAGTATCTGAATATTCCAACAGAGCACGTTCATCCCGCTTTGGAGGATGCGTTCTTCTTTTTGTGGGAGGAAGGTAAAGTGCCAGCCAACCTTGATCCCTATCAATCGAACCTTAGCGATTCACTTGAAAGAAAAAAACTTTCAGAGTTATTGGCGAAAGGGCTAGGCAAACCAGTTGGTTATGTCATTCCCATGGAATGGAATTTTTGGAATAACCGATGGATATCGTGTAAGTGGGATTTTAGGAATGACCATCTTGTTCTGATCCCAGGCAATTCTGCCATTGGAATGAGGCTTCCATTAAAATCATTGCCACACATTAGCAAAGCAAAAATCCAAAAACCAGTTGAGCGAAGCACGTTTGAAGAACTTCCTGCTTTAGAAAATTTTCATTTTGATGTAGCCAAACGATACAACGCACCGACTTCATCAGAATTGCCAAGAGAGTTTCTCCAACCGAGCCCCCTCTCCTCCGGAGAGGGTCGGGGTGAGGCCGAAAAAGTAAAGCCTGGAACTAATAAACGTGTTGAGAAAAAAGAAAATGAAGAAGAGCATGTTCCGGTTGAAGAGGTATTCACAATCAAA
Source organism: Bacteroidia bacterium (assembly GCA_043750455.1). Taxonomy (GTDB): domain Bacteria; phylum Bacteroidota; class Bacteroidia; order Cytophagales; family Cyclobacteriaceae; genus ELB16-189. The sequence continues at coordinate 4,874 of JAYVBN010000155.1, forward strand.
ACTGCTTTGTGTATTGAATTGCGCGAGGGCAAGATATATTTCTTCATGCCACCACTTCAGTATGTAGAACATTATTTTGATTTACTTGCCAGTATTGAAGCAGCTACTCAAAACCTGAATTTAAAAGTTGTCATTGAAGGGTATGAGCCACCTCGCGATAATCGTGTTACCAAACTCGCTGTCACACCTGACCCTGGCGTATTGGAAGTAAACATTCATCCAGCAAAAAATTGGAAAGAATTGGTGAGTAATTACGATATACTTTTTGAGCAGGCAAGGTTAAGTAGATTGGGTACAGAGAAATTTAATCTTGATGGAAAGCATACGGGAACTGGTGGTGGCAATCATATTACTATTGGTGGAATTACTCCTTCTGATAGTCCGTTGTTACGAAAGCCTGATTTACTAAGAAGTCTGATTACCTATTGGCAAATTCACCCGGGTTTGTCGTATCTTTTTTCTTCTCAATTCATCGGACCAACCAGCCAGGCGCCTCGTGTGGATGAAGGCAGGCAAGAAATGTTGTATGAGTTAGAGATTGCCTTTAGTCAAATCCCGGAAGGAAAAGAAGTTCCGTTCTGGATGGTAGATAGAATATTTAGAAATCTCCTCATTGACATAACAGGAAATACACACCGCGCAGAATTTTGCATCGATAAATTGTATTCACCAGATAGCTCTACTGGCAGGTTGGGTATTCTTGAGTTCCGTGCTTTCGATATGCCGCCCAACAAGCAGATGTGTATCGTGCAGTTGTTATTGTTGCGATGTATAGTCGCCTGGTTTTGGAATAAACCGTACAAAAGAAAATTGGTAAGATGGGGCACAACACTTTATGATAAGTTCATGCTGCCACACTACGTGCATCAGGACATGCAAGAAGTAATGAATGATTTGCAAGAGGCTGGTTATCCATTTCAACTCCAATGGTTAGAGCCCTTTTTCGAATTTCGATTCCCGCTTCACGGAAAAATAAAAGTACAGAATATAGAACTGGAGTTGCGCATGGGCATTGAACCATGGCATGTATTGGGTGAAGAGTCTGCCAGCGGGGGTACGGCACGCTTTGTTGATTCTTCTGTAGAACGAATTGAAGTGAAAGTAAAAAATTTCAATCATGAACGCTACATGATTACTTGTCAGGGTGCTCCAGTTCCACTGAAGGAAACCTCTGTTCGTGGTGAGTATGTTGCGGGAGTTCGTTATCGGGCATGGAGTCCGCCATCGGCCTTGCATCCAACAATAGGAAAAGACGTTCCGTTGGTATTTGATATTATAGATACATGGAACAGTAGGTCGATAGGCGGTTGTACGTATCATGTTGCTCATCCGGGCGGAAGAAATTATGACACCTTCCCCGTAAATGCCTATGAAGCTGAAGGCCGCAGGATCAGTCGCTTCTGGACGGAAGGTCACACTCAAGGCCCGATTACACCATCAGTTGTTTATACAGGTATTGCTCGTTATTTGGAAAAGAACGATGTTCCGAAGAAATTTGACGTGCCACCATTGAAAATAAGCCCAGAATATCCTAACACGTTAGACTTGCGACAATTGTAAACATGGATCGAACAGCCAGCAAAACAATATCAGCCACTTTGCCCAAAGGCTATTTTGCCAATCAACCCTTAATTGATGAGTGTTTCGGTTTTGATGGTGAGGTGAAAGAGCACTGGAAAAAATTGTTTGCCAATGTGGAGAGTATTGGAGCTGATGAACTAAAAAACAGACAACAAGAATTATTAAAACTGCTTCAGGAGAATGGAGTTACATACAATGTGTATGGAGACTCAGGCGGACTCAACCGTCCGTGGTTACTAGATACAATGCCGCTTATAATTTCAGCAGCAGAATGGCGGATTACTGAGCGTGGCATGAAGCAGCGAGCCTTTGTGTTGAATAAAGTGCTCGAAGATTTATATGGGGAAAGAAAATTACTAAAGCAAGGCATCATTCCACCAGAATTAATTTACGCACACTCTGGTTTTTTGCGACCATGTGATAAAATAAAATTACCTGGTGAAAATCAGTTGATCTTATACGCTGCCGATCTCTCCAGAGGGCCAGACGAAAAAGTCTGGGTGTTGAAAGACCGTACCCAAGCCCCCTCGGGGATGGGCTATGCTGTTGAAAACAGGAGAGCACTTAGTCGAGTATTACCTGAACTATTTAGAAACCACAATACAACAAAACTTGGTGGCTTCTTTAACAACATGATGCAGTCGTTTCTTGACATAGCCCCTCAGGAGAAAGAACAACCCAGGATTGTATTGCTTACTCCTGGCCCACGAAACGAAACTTATTTTGAACATGCATTCCTTGCTTCATCTCTAGGGTTTACACTTGTGCAGGGCGAGGACCTTGTTGTGCGCGATGGATTTGTTTGGATTAAAACAGTGGAAGGTCTGGAAAAAGTGGACATCATCTTGCGAAGAGTGGATGATAGTTTTTGTGATCCATTAGAATTGCGTGAAGATTCACACTTAGGAATCCCTGGCCTGCTCGAAGCAATCAGGAAAGGTAATGTAGCTGTTGCCAATCCATTGGGCAGTAGCATTCTTGAGAACACGGGGTTAATGGCGTTTATGCACAACGTCTTCAAATATTTTTTGAATGAAGATCCCATTTTTCAAATGGTAGCTACCTGGTGGTGCGGGCAGAAGAAGGAATTAGATTATGTGATTGCGAATATTGATACGTTGGTCATCAAAAAAATTGATAGGTCGATGGGCTTTGATACCGTGATGGGAAGCAGACTTTCAAAAGCACAGAAGGAAGATCTCATTCGGAGAATTAAATCTCGACCTTATCTGTATGTTGGGCAGGAAGAAGTAGGATTTTCGACAACGCCAGTATTTACTAAAGGTAAGTTAGAGCCACGGCACACCGTTTTCCGGACGTTCTTAGTTGCGGCAAAAGGCAAGTATGAGATATTGCCTGGTGGCCTTACACGTTGCTCTCCAGAAAAAGGAAGTTTCCTTGTCTCTAATCAGGATGGTGGCATTGCGAAAGACACATGGGTAGAGACCAGTGCTAAGAGTTCGGGGCCATTGCTACTTCATCACAACGACTTAAAAAGAAAGTCAGTTCTTCCTAGTCGCGCGGCAGAAAATCTTTATTGGGTAGGCCGCTATTCGCAACGTATGCTTCGCACTTCAAGATTTGTGCGGATCGTGTTGCGAAACCTTAGCCAAACAGGGTATCTGAATAATGGACAAGAATCGGAAGCGCAAAAAGCATTACTGAGGACGGTTACACATTTGACAGGAACCTATCCAGGCTTATTGGAAGAGGATGAAGATGATCTGCTCGTAGAAAACAGACTTGCTGAATTGCATCAGCTTATTTGTAACCCAGACAAGGTAGGAGGCCTTCATTTTACACTCAATAATTTATTAAAGGCCATGTATTCAGTTCGCGATCGATGGCCAGTAGATAACTGGAGGATAATTGATGACATTGAAAGCGTGAAGAGACGATTAGTTCTGCTTGAACCTCAGGGCATCCGTCATGTATTTGGTTTATTGGATCGAATGAATGGCAGTTTGCTTTCTTTTCTAGAAATGAACCG
>JAYVBN010000156.1:0-12431 GCA_043750455.1 Bacteroidia bacterium
AATAATTTGGATGCCGATGAGGGCGAAACAAAAAATGGTAAGTACCAACAAAATGAATTATTTAAAGTATTAAAACCTGGCAAAGATAGAGGCTTATCAACAATGAAAAAGAGATACCGCTCTGAACTTGGTTAAAACTAGAATAATCAACTGTTATCTTTGCGGCAATGAAATTCAAGCTCACCTCAAAAGACGCTCACTCCAAAGCCCGGGCTGGGATAGTAACCACTGATCATGGTGATATCCCTACACCTATATTCATGCCTGTGGGCACGGCTGGTTCTGTCAAAGCGGTACACCAGCGAGAATTGGAAAATGACATTGAGGCCAAAATTATTTTAGGAAACACGTATCACCTCTATCTCCGGCCAGGAATCGAATTGTTAGAAAAAGCAGGAGGCCTTCACAAGTTCAATGGCTGGAACCATCCGATCCTTACCGATAGTGGTGGCTACCAGGTTTACTCTTTATCCGAGAACAGAAAGATTAAAGCAGACGGGGTCACGTTCAAATCTCATATTGACGGATCTACACATTTTTTCAGTCCAGAGTCGGTGATGGACATTCAACGCTCTATTGGTGCAGACATCATTATGGCGTTTGATGAGTGTACACCCTATCCGTGTGAATATGCGTACGCTAAAAAATCGATGAAGATGACTCACGATTGGCTTGCGCGATGCGTGAACAGGATCGATAACACATATCCAAAATATAGTTATGACCAGACTTTGTTTCCGATTGTGCAGGGGAGTGTTTATAAAGATTTAAGAAAAGAATCGGCCGAATTTATTGCCTCACAAAATCAACAAGGCAATGCCATTGGTGGATTATCGGTAGGTGAGCCTCATGAGATCATGTATGAAATGACCGACTTGGTTTGCGATATTTTACCAGCTGATAAACCTCGTTACTTGATGGGTGTAGGCACACCCGAAAATATATTGGAATGTATTGCACTGGGTATTGATATGTTTGATTGCGTAATGCCAACCCGCAATGCGCGGAACGGAATGTTGTTTACTACACAGGGCATCATCAACATTCGGAATGAAAAGTGGAAAGATGACCTAAGTGCCATCGATAGTGAACTGGGCGGTTATGCAAGCACCTTTCATTCAAAAGCATACCTTCGGCACCTGATTATCAGTAAAGAAATTTTAGGCGCGCAAATTGCTTCTATCCACAACCTTACCTTTTATCTTTGGCTGGTGAAACAAGCTCGCTTAAAAATAGAAGAAGGCACTTTTACAGAGTGGAAAAACAAAATGGTGAAAGTAGTGACGCAAAGACTCTAAATACCCAAACCCTAATGCCTAAGTCCCAACAATGAAGATTCTCGATAAATACATTCTCAAAAAAATTCTAACCACTTTCTTTTTTGTGGTGTTGATCATTGTGGCCATTATTGTGGTCATCGATGTCACCGAGAAGTTGGATAAATTTTCGGAGAACGGTTTAAGCAGGGCAGTTATCTTCGGGTACTATATGGATTTCATTCCATGGATAGCAGGATTAATCGCACCGATTACGGTTTTTATTGCCATTGTTTATGTCACTTCCAGAATGGCTGGCCAAACGGAGATCATCGCCATCCTTAGCAGTGGAATAAGTTTTCAAAGATTTTTGCTTCCGTATTTTCTTGGGGCTTTGCTTATTGCCATTCTAAGCTTTGTGTTCAACGGGTGGATTATCCCAAAATCCAATCGCGACCGGCTTTCGTTCGAAACACAATATTTTAAGCGGAACAATTATTTCGATACACGCAACCTTCATCTTCAGATTGAACCAAATGTCTATCTATTTATTCAAAGTTATAACAATCAAACTAACATAGGATTTCAATTTACCCTCGAGAAATTTGAGAATAATGAATTGATTAAAAAATTAACTGCCGATAACATCCAATGGGACAGCACTAAAAAAAAATGGACACTTCATTATTGGAAAATTCATCAGGTGCAACAAATTTTCAATGTTAACCACGAACTTGACTCAGGCTTAAATCTTACCTCCGGAGACAGGCTAGACACAACCCTGGCCATATCGCCCAAGGATTTTGAAAGCGAAAACAGGAAGTATGACGGCATGACTATTCCTGAGTTGAAAGAACACATTGCTAAGCTAAGGTTTAGAGGAGCAACGGGGGTTGAAACTTACGAAGTCGAAAAATATATTCGATTCGCATCGCCCTTCACCATTTTTATTTTAGTCTTTATGGGGGTGATTGTATCTGCACGAAAAAGCCGTGGTGGAACTGGCTCTCAGATAGCATTAGGCTTTTTCCTTTCCTTTATTTTCATTCTTTTTTTTATGATGTCGCGCACATTTGCTGAAGCTGGTTCACTTTCTCCACTCGTTGCAGCATGGATACCGAATATTGTTTTTGGAACAATCTCGCTGGGGATGTATAAATATGTTCCGCGTTGATGACCACCACAAAAGATTATCTCAAACTACACTTCATCGTTTTTCTCTGGGGCTTCACAGCAGTGTTGGGTAAGCTGATAACCATCCCAAGTGTGGAAATGGTTTTCTATCGCACTCTACTTGCGGCCATTGGAATGGGTGCGGTGATCGTTCTTATGCGAGGAACTTTTAAAGTTGAAACAACAGTCCTCATTAAATTACTAGCTACTGGATTTATCGTGGCTATTCATTGGCTCACCTTCTTTGAATCTGGCCGGGTTTCCAATCCATCCACCAGTTTGGTTGGCTTTGCTACGTGTTCATTTTGGGCAGCATTAATAGAACCGCTGGCAAAAGGAAAAAAGATTCAGCCTCTTGAAATTGGGCTGGGTCTATTGGTAGTGTTCGGTCTTTACATCATCTTTTCATTTGGCTTTCAGTATCCCATGGGTCTTTTTCTTGGCATCCTGTCAGGCTTGACGGCTGCTCTTTTCAGCGTTATTAATTCCAAAATGATTTCACGGGTTACCGCTAACACGATCACCTATTATGAAATGATTGGAGCAACTCTTGGTATCTTATTATTTTTACCGATTTATAAACAATCCTGGGCCGTTGATTCCACTCTGCAATTGATGCCGACACCTATGGATTGGGTGTATATTGGTATCATGGCCTGGGCATGCTCTGTATATGCCTATGCTACAGCCATTGACCTTATGAAAAAACTTTCTGTTTTCTTTATTCAACTCGCTCTTAACCTTGAGCCACTATACGGGATTATTCTAGCGTTACTCGTTTTTGGTCAGCAAGAAGTAATGGGCGTAAATTTTTATATAGGAACGCTGATTATTCTTAGTGCTGTAGCATCTTATCCGTACTTAAAGAAAAAATTTGAAGTAAGTAGTTCCTAGTTTCAGATTCTTGGTTTCAAGACCTATAACTTGAAACGAGAGAGTTGTAACTCAAAGTTCCCCGCTCCAAAATGTCATTCCGGTAAAATCAGTCTTCAAATCTATAGCCTGATCAAATATTCCAAATACAGAAGAGCCCGAACCACTCATGCTTGCGTAAGCCGCACCTAGTTGATACAATCTGTCTTTCAATTCCTTGATTCCTGGATACTTTTTAAAGACACTCGCTTCAAAATCGTTGCTTAAAAAATCTTTCCATTTTAATAACGGTGTCTCCTCTACAATTTTTTGAATGGATTGCGAAGGGATCTGAGGTATTACACCTGCATATGCCTCGACTGTAGCCACATGAATTTCGGGTTTCACCAACACTATAAACTTTCCCTTTAGCGAAAGTTTAATCGGCCTTAGAACTTCGCCTCGTGCGGTTCCAATCATAGCACTGTCTTGTATAAAAAATGCGCAGTCACTCCCTAAAATCGAAGCATATTCAGAAAGCTTAACAGGTGAAAGTTTGAGATTGAAAATCTCATTTAATATTCGAAAGGTAAAGGCACCGTCTGAAGATCCCCCTCCTAACCCAGCACCTGTTGGAAGAACTTTGTGCAGGTGAATATGAATCGGTGGTAGATCAAAATCATTTTTAAGAAGAGCATAGGCCTTCAGACAAAGATTCTCTTGCGTTTGACCAGGAATAGCAAGACCGGTTACATCAAATTTTAGTTTGTCTGACGGAATAATTTCAAGAATGTCAGCCCATGGAATAGGATAAAAACAAGTTTCTATATCATGAAACCCATCTGGCCTTCTGGCAATAATATTCAGGCCAAGATTGATTTTGCAATGGGGGAAGGAGACCATAAGTACCAGTTACCAGTTACCGGTAACTGGTATCCGGTAACTGGCAATAAAAATTATTTGCTAAGGCGTTGTACTAAATCCTGCGTAATTCCACTCGAAGAAAATCCTCCATCATGCATCAAGTTCTGCATAGTTACCATCCTTGTGAAGTCTGAGAACATTACGGTGATGTAGTTGGCACAATCTTCTGCAGTGGCATTTCCAAGGGGAGACATCATTTGTGCAAAATCAAAGAAAACATCAAATCCTGATATTCCAGACCCGGCAGTTGTTCTGGTGGGCGATTGAGAAATGGTATTCACTCTCACTTTCTTCATCGTACCATATCGTTGTCCATAACTTCTGGCAATTGATTCAAGCATGGCCTTCGCTTGTGCCATGTCTGTATAATCGGGATAGGCACGCTGTGCAGCGATGTAACTCAGGCCAACTACCGAAGCCCATTCATTAAGAGCATCCAGCTTTTCAGAAGTCTGCAATACTTTATGAAAAGAAAGAGCTGAGATATCAAGAGTTTTCAAATACCAGTCATAATTCATGTCTCCATACTGCTTTCCTTTTCTGATATTTGGGCTCATGCCAATTGAGTGAAGCACAAAATCCAGTTTACCACCTAAAATTTCCATCGACTTTGAAAAAAGATTGGTCAGATCTGGTTCTGATGTTGCATCTGCAGGAATTACTTCAGCCTGGCATGCCGCTGCAAGTTGGTTAATGGTGCCCAGTCGCATAGCAATGGGTGCATTAGTAAGGGTGAAAGTACCCCCCTCTTCTTTTACTCGTAAAGCCGTTTTCCAGGCAATAGAATTTTCGTCCAAAGCACCAAAAATAATCCCGCGTTTTCCTTTTAATAGGTTGTTGCCCATAGTTTGGTTAATTTACTAACTGATACCCTTTTAGGTGTACAATATTACGAATAGTCAGGATAGCTGAAAACCCACAAGTAAATTTGCTTTGTAATTACCATTTGTAGAAAGATTCTACTAAATTTCCACATTAAAACCGCATTCATTATGGAAACACCTGCTTTTCTTGACTCATGGGATCAATATATGTATTGGGCAATGTTCGTCTGCATTGCAATAGGCATAGGTATCTTACTTTTTCATGAGTATAGGGTGCTTAAACGCAAAGATTACAAGGAAAAATACGATTATGTGAACACACATGAAATCAAATATTTCTGGTATTCCATGATGGTCTTTGTTGTTGCTATAGCCTTCTACGCAAATTCATTAGGTACAGACTTAGTCAAAGAAAAGGGGATGCTCTATTTTTATGTTAGGGTTTTTATTACCCTTAGCCTTCTAACCATATCGTACTATGTTGTTTACAGCCTTGTACAAATCTATTATGCAGGGTATCTGGAAAAACGTCTAACAAAATTGCGTAATACTCCACGTATTTCTCCAGCGGGCAATGCCATGCGTAAACTTCATGAAAATGAAGAAGATGCTCACCTTGATGCCAGTCAAATTGCAGAAGAGGCAAATCTTCATTCCGTAGATTATGATGTATGGATGGATGATGCTACAGGTTTTAAGAAGGTCGAAAAATATGATGCCTATCTACATGCAATTGAATGTACCGAATGTGGATACTTTACAATGAAGATCTATAATGAAGAAATTGGTACAAAGCCCACCGCAACTGAAAATGGTGTTTTGATAAAGCATTTCAAGTGCAGCTATTGTAAACACCGGGAAATACGAGAAGTAGTGTTGGCCAAACTTTCTGAAAATGTATAACATTACATACTGAACTTTTAGAAAACCCCATTCCTAAAGTGGGGTTTTTTGTTTTTTAATTGAATACATAATTTGGAATCGCCCATAGGAATATTTGACAGTGGCATAGGTGGCTTAACTGTGGCGCACGCCATTTCAAAATTACTTCCTCACGAAAGTATAGTGTACTTTGGCGACACCGCTCATCTTCCATACGGTGACAAATCAGAAGCATCCATACAAGCTTATTCCATTAAGATTGCAGATGTTCTTCTAAAAAAAGGGTGCAAAGTCATAGTGATAGCCTGCAATTCTGCCAGCTCTGCTGCGTATGAACTATTAAAAGAATATGTGCGGAGAGATGCAGAAATTATAAATGTCATCGATCCAATGGTGGACCTGGTGCTAAGCCAATTTGCCAATAAAAAAGTCGGCCTCATTGGCACCAAACGAACCGTGCAATCTGGTATTTATGCAAGAAAGATTAACGAGGCCAACAAAAACATAAGCCTTGCCTCTTTACCTACACCCCTGCTCGTTCCAATGATTGAAGAAGGCTTCTTTAATAATAAAATCAGCCATGACATTATTGAAAAATACCTGACCGACTCTTCTTTGAGCAATATTGACGCACTGATTCTGGGATGCACACATTATCCACTTATCAAAAATGAAATTTCTACATTTTATCACGAGCGTATTACCCTTTTAGATTCTTCAGAAGTGGTGGCACAGGCGCTAAAGAATTATCTGACAGCAAATGACCTGCTAAGCAAAACTGTTTTTCCGATACATCAATTTTTGGTCTCTGACTATACCGATTCTTTTGAAGCCTCCACTCGTATATTTTTTAGCGAAGAAGTTCATTTGCAAAAACACTCTCTTTGGAATTGAATTTATGCCTCATTTTATTGAACGTGTATGGTTTTTGAACATTCCACAACTTTTATATTTGAATAAATAAAGATATTTGACTACAGAAATGGTCAATTCAAATAACTCGATGACCTTTTAAATTCATGATAATAAAAGGGTTAATTTTTTATTCAATTGTGTTTCTTGGCCTGATTCGGCCGGTATTCGCACAATCAAATCTTGATAGCCTTAAAAATGAGCTGAGCAAATCAACCTCAGATTCTTTGCGAGTAAGAATATTAGGAGACCTGTCTAATGGATACGAGTTTGAAAACATCGATCAAGCTCAGGCCTACGCTGCAGAAGCTCGGGTGATTTCCGAAAAAAACAATTGGAACTGGGCAATGAAAGAAAGTAATCTGCGTATTGCGTATTTGAACTATATCATGGGCGACTTTACAGCCGCATTAAAATATTATAAAAGCTATCTTCAATCCGCTCGCAATATGAGTGATAGTACCTCGATTGCAAAAGCATTGAATAACATCGGCCAAACGTATTCCGACCTTGGAGAATATGATGAGGCATACTCCTACCTTACGCAAGGTTATAAAGTGGCCAAACCAATAAAGGATTCACTTTTACAGGCAATTTGCCTTCAAAATCTTGGACATGTTTTTAAGGAGCTTGGGCAATACGACATTGCACTAAACCATTTCCATGCATCTTTAGAGCTCAGCATGAAAATTGGAGATTTGGACGGTGAAGCCTATATCGCTGATGAAATCGGGTCGTTATATATAAGTAAAAATGATTTCAAGAGTGCGGAAGAAAATTTATCTAAGGCTTTAGGGCTAATACGAAAAAGAACTCTAAAAATAGTAGAGCCCCAAACCCTTACAAAATTGGCTGAGCTCAGCCACAAACAGAAAGAATTCGATCGAGCGCTCGCCTATTATGACTCTGCAGCTTTGTTATACGCTGACTCCAAAAATATTTTCGGTGTCGCGTCCGTTAAACTGGGAAAAGGAAAAGTGTTGGCTCAACAAAGAAATTTTGACCAATCAGTCAAACTAATTGATGAGGCTCTGGCGTCAGCCAAAGTACTTCATGCACGGGTACTAGAAATTGAATGCTTCGAGCAGCTTTCTTTGCTGTCAGAACAAAAAGGTGATTTCAAAAAATCACTTGGTTATCTGAGGTCGTTTAAGTCCCTTCGCGACAGCCTCTATAATCAGGAGTTTATAGAAAACTTGTTTCAGGATTTAAGATCGGAAACTCAAACCAAGGATTCTGAAATAGCTCAGTTAAGCCTCACACAGTCTTTACAAGCAAATGAAATAGCGCGACAAAGCCTTATTAGGAATATATTATTTGTTACCGCCACCCTTGCCGTTATCTTGTTGTTTTCTGTCTTTCGTAGTGGCCAGAGAAGAATAAGGATCAATAAACTTCTGATGGAGCATCAGGAAGAAATCAAGAAGCGAAGTCTGGAGCTAGAGCAATTGAATGAGGTGAAAGACAAGTTTTTTTCAATCATTTCTCATGACTTAAGATCTCCAATAAATGGGCTCACTGGAATTTTGGATTTAATGGACAAAGATCATATCAAACCAGAAGAGCTTCCATCCCTGATTAAAGAATTGAAAGTTCAATTTAATCACACCAAAAGCCTCATTAATAATTTATTGGATTGGGCACTTTTGCAAATGGATAAATTAACTATTCAATCTGAAAAAATTAATCTGCGGCAGTTGGTTGATGAGAATTTCAAACTCTTAAGCTCTATTCACCTCAAAAAGGTTGAAATGGTAAACCTGGTGCCAGAAAATCTTTATGCACTGGCAGATTTAAATACCATTAGTTTGGTCTTTAGAAATCTGATCTTAAACTCAATTAAATTCACGGATGACGGAGGAAGAATCTGGGTGGAAACAAAAGAAAACGAAAATGATTTAACCATTTCTGTTTCTGACAATGGAGTAGGAATTACTCCTAAGGCTCAATCTATCATCTTTGAGAAAACAGCTGGTTACACTACCCGTGGTACCGCAAACGAAAAGGGCACTGGATTAGGGTTAATACTTTGTAAGGAATTTGTAGAACGCAATGGAGGGAAAATCTGGGTGAACAGTGAGCCAGGGAAAGGAACTACTTTTAGTTTTACGCTAAAGAAGGCATAGATAGATTAGCTAAGGTGCCAACCGCAGCACTATACTGTCAATTTCCGGAGTAAGTCGAATCTGACAACCAAGTCTGCTATTATCTTTTACATGAAAAGCGGCATCTAACATACCCAGTTCTGCATCACTCTGCTCGGGCAGAACTGTATCCGATTCAAGGTAAACCTGGCATGAAGCACACAATGCCATGCCCCCGCAAGTTCCTTCCACAGGAAGCTCATACACTTTGCATATTTCCATGACATTCATGTTCATATCAGTTGGAGCATCCAACTCATGAGAAACTCCCTCGCGGTCGATAATGGTGACTTTGATAGTGTTTTCCATTATGCTTTTTAAAATCCTGTAACTCCGTTAACAGTAGTGTATTTCAATACATTTTTTTTGTTCGGATAGATTCTGGCAAAAGCCGATTGCACAGCTAGTGTTCCCTCATGAAAGCCACACAATATCAATTTCAATTTTCCAGGATAGGTATTAATGTCACCTACGGCATACACTCCTTTTCGATTTGTTGAGTAATCGAAAGTATCTACTTTGACAGCATTTTTTTCAATATCTAATCCCCAGTTGGCAATAGGCCCAAGGCTTGGCGTTAAGCCAAAAAGCGGAACAAAATGATCTGCCTCTTTTATAATATCGCCTAATGTTGAATGATTAATTGTCACTGACTCTAATTTTTCAGCACCAGAAATTCCAACTACCTCGGCTTCAGTAATTAGGTTTATTTTTTTTGCTGCTGCCATGTCCATTACTTTTTGAACAGAATCCAAATGGCCACGGAATGAAGTTCTACGATGCACCAGGGTAAGTTCACTTGCAATATTATTCTCAACTAAATAAATTGACCAATCCAAAGCAGAGTCTCCTCCGCCTGATACTACCACCCTCCTTCCTTTATAAAATTCAGGATCGCGGATGATGTACTCCACACCTTTATCCTCATATTTTTCTAAATTCACGATAGGTGGCTTACGTGGCTCAAAGACACCCAAGCCACCTGCGATAATTACAATAGGAGCTTTGTGCTTTGTTCCTTTCCCGGTGGTAACAATAAACTTAAGGTCTGCTGTTTCGTCTAAGCTGGTGGCCGATTCACCCAATGTAAACCCTGGTTTGAAGACGGAGCATTGTTTCATGAGGCTATCCACAAGTTCGCCTGCATTTACAATTGGGTAACCGGGAATATCATAAATCGGCTTTTTGGGATAAATTTCAATCAACTGTCCGCCTGGCGTAGGCAACGAATCTATCAGGTGACATTTTAATTTCAACAATCCCGCTTCAAAAACGGTGAAGAGACCTACTGGTCCTGCTCCGATAATAATAATATCTGTTTCGATCATAATAAGGTGCGCAAAAATAACCAAACTGTTTTAAATAGAGTTACGTTTTGACGAAAGTCATATAATCAAACCCGAGGCCGAAAGCTCAAGGAGAGGACGATTTTTGTACTGAATAGTTAGGATGATCTTAATGCAAAATCGTTCGTAATCAGAAGTTGAGGTTTGAATTAATCGAATTACTTTTGTGTTGAAATACTGCCTCCAAATAAATCAATCTCAGGGACTATGAGCGATGCCATCTTACATGAATGCGGAATAGCCCTCATTCGATTGCGAAAGCCACTTTCCTACTACATCGAAAAGTATGGCTCAACGTACGCCATGAATAAGATGTATATTTTAATGGAAAAGCAACATAATCGAGGGCAGGATGGTGCTGGTATTGTTAACATTAAGATTGATCAAGACCCGGGATATCGTTTTTTCAGCCGCTATCGTTCTATTAAGCCCCAGCCAGTAGCACATCTTTTCAAAAAAATCGGGAAAAAATTTAGGAAGGCACAGAAAGAAGGAAAGGGAAAATTTAAAGATGAAAAGTGGCTCAAGCAAAATGTTGCATTTTCTGGTGAGCTCTGGCTGGGACATCTGCGGTATGGAACTCACGGCCTTAACAGCATTGAAAATGTTCACCCATTCCTGCGGCAAAATAACTGGCGAAGTCGCAACCTTGTAATGGCAGGTAATTTTAACATGACCAATGTTGATGAGCTTTTCAACATACTGGTAGAACTTGGCCAGCACCCTAAAGACAAAGTAGATACAGTGACGGTGATGGAAAAAATAGGTCACTTCCTTGACGAAGAAGTTGAATCTCTTTTTCAGAAGTATAAAGATGATTATTCCAACAAAGAAGTTTCTGAAATCATAGAAAACGAAATTGATTTGCCCCGCATGTTAAGGCGAGCCTGTAAAGATTTTGATGGCGGCTATACAATGGCAGGACTTATCGGGTCAGGGTCTTCTTTCGTAGTAAGAGATCCATCTGGCATTCGACCTGCCTACTATTATGCAGATGATGAAATAGTAGTGGTTGCTTCTGAAAAACCAGCTATTAAAACGGCCTTCAATGTGGATTATAACCAAATAAGAGAAATAGAACCTGGCCATGCCTTAGTAATTACAAAAAATGGAGACTACGCTCAACACCAGGTGCTCCCTTCATTGGAAAAAACATCCTGCAGCTTTGAACGCGTTTATTTTTCGCGCGGCACCGACCCAGAAATTTACCAGGAGCGAAAACAATTAGGGCGGCTCCTGGTACCCCAAATCCTTAAGGCTATAAATTTTGATCTCAAGAATACTATCTTCTCATACATTCCTAATACCGCTGAGACTGCATTTTTGGGTATGATGGCAGGAATTGAAGATTACATGATCAGCAAGCAAAAAGATATTATTTTGGATGGCAAGCCTTCGGTTGATTCTTTAGATGATATTCTTTCTTTCCGACCCAGGATAGAAAAGATTGTTTTGAAAGATGTGAAGTTAAGAACGTTTATCACGGATGATGCCCACCGCGATGACATGGTAGCTCATGTGTATGATACCACATACGAGGTGGTTAATAAAGGAAAAGATACTTTGGTAGTAATTGATGATTCTATTGTTCGCGGCACCACGCTTGAAAAGAGTATTCTCAGAATGTTAGATCGTTTAGAGCCAAAAAGAATTATAGTCGTTTCTTCGGCTCCTCAAATTCGTTTCCCAGATTGCTATGGAATTGATATGAGTCGTATGGGCGACTTTGTTGCCTTTCGAGCTGTAATTCAATTGATCAAAGAACATGGCAAAGATTATTTGCTGGGAGAAGTATATGAACAATGTCTTCAATCAAAAACCAGCGGACAAGTTGATAACTATGTAAAAAAACTATACGAACAATTTACGTATGATGAAGTCTCGGATAAAATTTCCGATATCGTTCGTCCGTCTGATATGACTGCGGAAGTAAAAGTTGTATTCCAAACGATTGACAATCTTCACAAGGCCATTCCTAAACATTCAGGCGATTGGTATTTCACAGGAAACTATCCAACGCCTGGCGGAATGAACGTTGCTAACAAAGCATACGTAAATTATATGGATGGGAAATTGGTGCGCGCGTATTAGTTGAGAAAAAAATCAACCATACTATTA
>JAYVBN010000157.1:0-3204 GCA_043750455.1 Bacteroidia bacterium
TGTAATGGCGGCTGGTTCTGAACTTTTCACAATTAGATCTGGATCAATTCCACCACCGTCAAAGACTGTTCTGCCTTTTGAGGTTTTGAATTCCTTCTTTAATGAATCCGGTATTGATTCTACACTTCCGTCTTCTCTGCGATGAGAATAATCCAGAACCTGAATGCAGCGCCCGGTAGGCGTATAGTATTTGGCTGTTGTGATTTTGATTTGTGAATTGTAGGAGAGCGGGCGACTTAATTGCACCAGACCTTTTCCATATGACTTTTCCCCGATAACTACTGCCCTGTCATAATCCTGCAAGGTGCCCGCAACAATTTCAGATGCAGAAGCACTTCCACGGTTAATTAACACGGCAACAGGAATATCCAGATCGACCGGGTTATTTAAGGTTTCATAATGAATATTGCTGTCTTCCACTTTCCCCTTGGTGGTCACTACTTTTTTTCCTTTCGGGATGAAGATGTTGCAAATGTTTACGGCCTCGAATAACAAGCCGCCTGGATTTCCCCTCAAATCAAGTATAATACTTGTTGCCCCCTTTTCTTTTAAGGTGACCACTGCATTTTTTACTTCTTTGCCAGCTTCCGGTGTGAAATCTGTCAATTGAACAAAGCCTACATTGCTGCTCACCATTCCAAAGTATGGAACATTGCTTATTTTTATTTTTTCTCTTTTGAATTCTAGTTTTATAGGTTGTTCCACACCTATTCTTTTAATAGTCAGCACTACAGATGTACCCACCTGGCCACGCATTAAATGATTAGCTTCTTCTTGTGTGATTTTTGATAAATCCACTTCATCCATCTTTAGTATTTCATCGCCTATTTTTAATCCATTTTTAAAGGCTGGATATCCTTCATACAAAAGTGTTACTACAGTCCTGTTTCCAATCTCTCTGGTAACCGCGCCAATGCCTCCATATTGCCCTGTGTTTAATGTTCGATAATCCTCTACTTCATCTTCTGCGATATAATTGGTATAAGGGTCAAGCGAATTGAGCATGGCGTCAATTCCTGTTCTGATTAATTTGTTGGGATTAATTTCATCCACGTAAAGTGCATTTACCTCTTTGAAAAGGCTGGCGAAAATGTCCAGGTTCTTTGCGATTTCAAAATAGCGTTCTGCTGGTGGGGTGAAAGAGAGCAGACCGAGTACGATAAATGGAAATAAAACTAAGGCGATCTTTTTTTTCATTATAGGATGATTATGCTCTAGGTAACGAAATGCAATCCGTTTTGTTTTGGTTCAAAGTTACCTGAATTATTTTGTTGTTCTGTGCCGTATATGTAAGCTGGTTTTCCTAAATTCGTTACCCTTAAAAATCCAAAAATTATGATAAAGCCGAATCGCGCCCTTTGGGGCTTAGTCTTGGTTATTTTCCTTATCTCCTGCGCCAAGCAAGGAAATTACGAAACAAAGACCGCTGAGAGCAATGGTTATAGCTACGAGTACGTCACCAACGACCCGCTTAAAGTTAGGATTTACACCCTTAAGAATGGCCTTAAAGTTTACCTGAGCCAATATCAGGCAGAGCCACGATTGCAAACACAGATAGCTGTAAAGGCAGGAGGAAAGAATGATCCTGCTGAAACGACAGGACTGGCTCATTACCTGGAGCATATTTTGTTCAAAGGATCTTCGGATTTTGGCACCATGGGTTGGGTGAAGGAGAAAGTTTATTTGGATAGCATCGAACATATGTTTGAGCGTTATCGGTTGCTGACAGATTCAATGGAACGAATAAAATACTACAGGTTAATTGATCAGGTTTCAAATGAGGCTTCGAAACTTGCAATTGCTAATGAGTACGACAAGATGGTCTCAGAAATTGGGGCTCGAGGCACGAATGCTTATACAACGGAAGACAGAACGGTATACATCAACGATATACCATCCAATCAGATGGAGAATTGGATTAAAATTGAATCAAACCGTTTTAGACTAATTGTGCCACGTTTGTTTCATACAGAGTTGGAAACGGTTTACGAAGAAAAAAACCGAAGTCTGGACAATGACTACTGGAAAGCATTTGAGGCGATGAGTGCCAGTATATTTGACAAACATCCTTATGGAACGCAAACTGTTCTTGGCACAATTGATCATTTAAAAAATCCTTCCATTACCAACATCAAAAACTATTTTAACACCTACTATAGGCCAAATAATGTAGCTATTTGTTTAAGTGGTGATCTTGACTACGATAAAACCATAACGCTAATTGATAAATATTTTGGAGAATGGGAGGCCAATGATCAGTTGCCAGTTTGGAATAAAATTCAGGAAGACCCGATCGCTGAACCTCGGGTAACGGAAGTATTTGGCCCTGATGCCGAATGGGTAAATATAGGTTTTCGATTTGATGGACGTAGCAGCGATGAATTTAAGCTGTTACGCCTCACCGACATGATTTTGTCTAATTCACAGGCTGGATTAATCGATCTAAACTTGAAGCAGCAGCAAAAAGTATTGGATCCATACAGTACGGTAGATGATATGAATGACTATTCCATTCATCGTTTTAGTGGTAAGCCGCGCGAAGGCCAGACGCTAGAACAAGTAAAGGATCTTCTTCTAGGGCAAATTGAGTTGTTGAAAAATGGTGAGTTTGAAGATTGGCTGATTGATGCCGTGATCAATGACTTGAAGAAGAGCAGAATTCAGCAATCAGAACAAAACTACTCTCGTTCCGCGGGTCTGGTAACTGCTTTTACAAATAACATTCCATGGAGGGATTATGTAGAAGGTGTAGAATCTTTAAGGAGGTTTCAGAAGGAAGATATCGTAAAATTTGCCAATGAGCACTATGGAAATAATTATGCGGTAGTATACAAGCGCAATGGCAAAGATCCGAATTCTAAAAAAGTGGCCAAACCAGAAATTACCCGCGTCACTCTTAACAAGGAGTCCAAATCGCCTTTTCATGAGGAATTATTAAAAAGCAAACCAGAGAAATTGACACCAGTATTCATCGACTATGATAAGGACATTCAGAAATTAGCATTGGATAAGAATGTACAGGTTCTCTACTCACCAAATAAGGAAAATGAATTGTTTACGCTGTACTATCTATCGGAAGTAGGTACAAATCATGACCCTACTTTGAAAATGGCCATTGAGTATCTGCAATATCTAGGTACGTCTGACATGACGGCAGAAGATTTTAAGAAGGAGCTTTATAAACTAGGGTGCAATTTCGGAGTG
>JAYVBN010000158.1:0-6276 GCA_043750455.1 Bacteroidia bacterium
AAGGTTCAAGGCCAGCTCGGCTCTTGAGCTATACTCATTATTTATCTGGAAGCCGATAATCTGATAAATATAGGTGCCTAAGAAAAGAATGGGGATAAGGCTGTTATTAAGTGTAAATTTTTTGAACGGACTTTCCAGGGTTCCAATAAATGAAAAGCGGTGACTGTCAGAAATATAGCACGTGATATGAAACGCCATGGTAAACCCGGCCGTGAGGCAGCCCATGATAAAGAAACTGGTAACGTTGACTTTGTTCAGATATTCCGGATCGAGAAACAAGTAGGGGATACCCAGGTATTTTCCAAAGTTGCCCGTAACCATAGCAAAAAGAATGATCCAACATAAGATCATCAGGTGATTACGCCTGATATTGTTTAGCAAAAGCTGAACCGGAAAGGAGTAAGCGATCTTGGGAAATAAAAAGTATAGTTTGCGCATGTCTGGCTGTCAAGTTAATTAAATTTCGGTATTAATAATGCCAGAAAAGCCACAGGTTCACAGATTAAATTCCGCACTGCACGATCCGATTAATCTGGGAATCAGTGGCTTCTTATTAACTTAAAATTTGAAAAAAATCTTTTCCATATATCGCTCTTCTGCAGGCTCAGGCAAAACACGCACGCTGGCCAAAGAGTACCTCAAATTGTCTTTGGGTCACAGAAATGATTACTTCAAATATATCCTTGCCGTCACCTTTACCAATAAGGCTACGCAAGAAATGAAGGATCGGATTCTCGCCTACCTCGCAGACTTTTCAAATGCAAAGGAGAATGATCTGACGCTGGAGCTTCAAAAAGAGTTAGGACTGGATGCCAATACCTTTCAGATGTATGCTCAGGAGACACTGTCGCAGATTTTGCATAAGTATGATCAATTTTCCATCAGCACCATCGATGCATTTTTTCAAAAAGTAATTCGCTCGTTTACGCGCGAGGCTGGCTTGGTGGGCGATTATCGCCTGGAAGTGGAACAGGAACCCGTGTTGGAGGAAGTGATCGATAATCTTATTGATGAACTAGGCACCAATGAAGACCTGACCAAGTGGGTAGTAGAGTTTGCAAATGAAAATCTGGAGAATGAACGTGCATGGGATATTCGTAAGAGCCTGATAGAATTTTCAAAAGAAATCTTTAGGGAAGAATTTAAAGAGATTGAGCTAGCGGTAAATGAGACGACTGCTAAAAAGGACTTTTTTAAAAATTTATTGGCAGAACTCAGAAAGAAAAAATTTGAATTTGTAAATCTTGTTAAGTCAAAGTCACTACAAGCTCTCGAGGATTTTCACCGAGTTGGTTTAACTGGCGCTGACTTTAAATATGCGGCAGGTGGAGTTTATGGCTATTTTCAAAAGCTTTCGACTTTTACAAAAGTCTCCGACTTTAGCGAAAAAGAGAAAGGTAAGAGAGGAGAGAATGAATATCAGAATTCTTCTAACTGGCCAGACAAAGAGACGCCTCACAAAGTTGTTATAACCAAATTGGCAAACGAGAAGCTGATTGGCTTGCTAAATGAGATTTTAACGTATCGAAGCAAAAATTACAAGGCAGCGCTATCGGCAGAAGTGGCACTGAATAATTTTTATGCCTTTGGCCTCATTGCTGATATTTCGCGAAAGCTAAAAGACTACAAAGACGAGAATGGCATCATGTTGCTGGCAGATGCACCACGTTTTTTGAATGGCGTGATCCAGGACAGCGACACTCCTTTTATATATGAAAAGGTCGGTTCGTTTTACCGAAACTATCTCATTGATGAATTTCAGGATACTTCCGGCCTTCAATGGAAAAACTTTTTCCCGTTGCTGACCAACGGTCTTGATCAAGGCTACCCCAGTATGGTGGTGGGTGACGTGAAGCAAGCTGTCTATCGATGGCGCGGTGGCGACCTTAAATTATTGCAGCAAGAAGTGGAGCGTAATATTGGTGCAGCGCGTGTTGACACGAAAGAGCTAAAACAAAATTTTAGAAGTGCTTCTGAGATTGTATTATTTAACAACGCATTGTTTCAGGCAAGTTCAGCCATTGTTGCAATCGAAACGGGTAAGACCATCACCACAGAAGCCTATTTAGATGTACCTCAAGTTATTCACAAGAAAGAAAATGGGTTTGTTCAGATTTCATTTTTGAAAGAAGAGAGTGGCGAGAAGTGGAAGGAATTGGCACTTGATCAAATTCCTCTTCACCTGGAAAGGTTGCAACTTCTTGGTGCATCGTTAAAAGACATTGCCATTCTTGTCAGAACTAATTTTGAAGGGCAAAACATTGTGGCGCACTTGATGAATTACAGAAATTCAAATGAAGCCAAACCAAACTGTAAGTATGATGTTGTTTCCAATGAGTCGCTGCGATTGGATGGTGCCACAACAGTGAATCTTTTAATTTGTTCGTTGAAGTATTTGCTGAACCATGAAGATGACATTGCTAAAGCTCAGTTAGCTTATGAATTCGCAAAACTGCATGAGCCTGAAAAAAACCTGAACGAAGTTTTTGCTGTGACGAGAGATGTCACTTTTGAAAATAACTTACCACCAGCCTTCACTAGACAAAAGATATCGCTGAAGAAATTACCGCTGTTTGAATTGACGGAAACCCTCATCGAGATTTTTGACCTCGGCAATTATTCAGGTGAACTTACTTATCTGCAAACATTTCAAAACCTGGTATTGGATTTCACCAGCCGTGAACGCAACGACTTAGGCGCTTTTCTGGAATGGTGGGAGGAAAATAAATTCAAAAAATCGATTCAGGTTTCCGGTGAAGTTGATGCCGTGCAGTTGTTGACTGTTCATAAATCAAAAGGCTTGCAGTTTAAATATGTCATTATCCCATTTTGTTCGTGGAGTATGGATCATGAAATGAACAAGCAGCCCAATCTATGGGTCACCACAACGGAATCTCCATTAGATAAAGCTGGTTATTTGCCGGTGACTTATAAATCAGCATTGAAAGAGACAGTCTTTTCGGAGTATTATGAAGAGGAACGCTCACGTTGTTATCTGGACAACCTGAATCTCTTGTACGTAGCGCTGACTCGCGCAGAGCACGGTATGATAGTAATGGCACCCGGCAAGACAGGTAAGACTGTCGCTAAACTTCTTTACGATGGCATTACCAAGTCAGATGAGCTTCAACCAAAATGGAACGAGGCGATACAGGAATGGAAATCAGGTGAGTGGACGTTAGCTAAGTCAACAGATCAAAGTGAACAAAAGCCTGCACTGAAACTTAATTACTATCAATCCTCGCAATGGAGAGATAAGTTGGTGATAAAGCAGACGTCAAGGGGATTTTTTGAGCCAACGGACACTGACGTAATTGAAAAAGTGAAATATGGCATTCATCTGCATGCTGTGCTTTCGCGGATCAGGTATGCGGATCAATTGCAAGAGGCGATTCAGCAAATCATTTTTGAGGGACTCATCACAAATGATGAAAAACCGATCGTAGAAAAATTAATGGAAGAGCTGTTAAGCAACACGGTGATTGCTTCGTGGTTTACCCGTGAATGGGACGTTCGCACCGAAGTGCCAATACTTTTGCCGGCCCGGTTATCGGATGGTGGATTTGATAATCGAATTGACCGTTTGATGTTAGCCGAAGGAAAAGCAGTAATAGTGGATTTTAAAACAGGCGAGCCTAAAACAGAAGACCAGAAGCAAGTAGCAGAATATATGGAGACGTTGAAGAAGATGGACTTTCCTCATGTGGAAGGATATTTATTGTATATAAAAACAGGAGATGTTGTTTCCGTGCCTCCAGGAAAAGTGAGTAAGAGTAAGAAAAAGGATGAGAAGCAGTTAGGGTTAGGATTTTAATATCGAAAAATTCAAAATTCAAAATTCAAAATTCAAAATGAGATCGTTTCTCCACGAACTTGCTGAACAGATTTACAAAGAGCATCCGCAATTGGATGGACTTACACTCGTATTCCCTAACCGAAGAGCAGCTTTATATTTTCAAAAACATTTGAGTTCACTTCTTACCAAGCCAGCATTTGCGCCTAAGTTGATCACCATCGAAGATTTTATTTCGGATTTTTCTGAATTGAAAGTTCCGGATAAACTCGAGTTGATTCACCGCCTTCACCGTACCTATCAAAAAGTAATGTTAAGTGGAGGTGAGAACCGAAGTCCGGAACCTTTTGATCAATTCTACTTTTGGGGCGATATGCTCTTACGAGATTTTGATGAGGTAGATAAATACGTAGTGAATGCGGAACAGCTTTTTAAAGACCTCCGCAACCAAAAAGAACTTGACTCCAGTTTTGATTATCTGACAAAGGAACAGCGCGAGTTTTTGCAAAACTTCTGGTTAAGCTTCGAAGAAAACTTAACTAAGAACAAGCAAAATTTTTTGGAGGTTTGGAACAAACTCTTTTTGCTTTATAAAACATTTAAGGACGAGCTGAGAGCGGAGGGCCTGGCATATGAAGGTATGGTGCACCGTGAATTAGCAGAGAGCATTGGTTCAAAAGAGAGAAAAGCACAAGACTTTTCTAACGTTATGTTTGTTGGATTCAATGCACTTACTAAAGCAGAGGAAAAAATAATTTCTCATTATGTGAGGCAAGGCAGTACTGTGTACTGGGATGGCGATGAGTATTATGTAAATGATGTTCGGCAGGAGGCTGGAAGATTTATGAGGGAGTATCAGCAGCATCCTGTGTTAAAGAAAACGCTTTCGTCAGGGTTCACTTCTAATTTCAGGCAACCTAAGTCTCTTCGCGTTTTTGGATCGGCTCAACCAATAGGACAAACCAAGCTGATGGCTCAGGTGCTGCAAGAGGAATTGAAAAAGGGAATTGTGCCGGAAGACACACTCATTGTATTGCCCGATGAAAAACTTTTGATGCCGGTGTTGCACGGCATTTCAGGAAATGTAGAAAAGCTCAACGTCACAATGGGTTTTGCATTAAGCAACACACCGTTGTTTAATCTCGTGGAGTTGTTGATGGAGCTACAGATAGGAATTCGCAAAGACCATTTTAGTCATAGACAGGTATTGGCTATTCTAGGTCATCCATATGTGGTAGCTGCGGATACGGTATCGGCCAATGCTAAGCGAAAGGAAATCCTGTTTCATAACTGGGTAAGTATCCCTCAAAGTTTTCTGGTTACTTCCGTTGAGTTGCATCGCCTGATTTTTAGAAAGAGTGAAGTTAGCCCTTTGGCATACTTGTCTTCAGTCATTCAAGAGATTGGTAGGTTGGAATCAGTTACAACACTGGATAGAGAATTTGCATTTCAGTTTTTGAAACTCCTCAACAGGATTGAAGAAGTGCTCCAGCCAGCAGATAATGTTGAGGAGAGTAGCTCGTCAGAAAATTCCAAAGAGCGCAATAAAGCATTAAAATCTTTTCTCAGGTTGTTGCGTCAGTTAGTGCGTGCACAAAAAATTCCATTTGTAGGTGAGCCACTTCGAGGGTTGCAGGTGATGGGTGTTCTTGAAACGCGTAATCTTGATTTTAAGAATGTCTTTATTCTTTCCATGAATGAAGGAGCTTTCCCCTCATTCGGCAGCAAAGGATCTTATATTCCGTTCAACATTCGCAAAGCGTATGATCTGCCCACGGTTGAACATCAGGATGCGATGTATGCTTATCTCTTTTATCGTGTGCTTCAAAGGGCAGAAAATGTTTTTCTGTTTTATAATTCTGAAACAGACGTGCTGGGTCAGGGCGAGATGAGCCGCTACCTGCAGCAACTGATTTATGAAAGCGGTTTGAAGATAGAAAAAGAAGTGCTTCACAATTCCATAAAGCCTGAACCTATCAAACCCATCATCATCCAAAAAGATGAAAAGGTATTAAAGGCACTTACTAAGTCAAATTCAGATACAGCCCGCGTGCGGGGAATATCCCCTTCAGCGCTTAATGCCTATATCGAATGTAAACTGAAATTTTATTTTCGTTATGTGGCACGCATCAAGGAGCCCGATGAGGTGGAAGAAGATTTGGATGCCCGCGTACTTGGCATTTTTTTGCATGGAGTGATGGAAACATTCTATAAAAAATTGTATGAACGCAAGAAGAACAAAAGCGTGGAGGCTGGAGATTTTGAAAATGTGGAGGTCATGATTGATCAATTGATTGATGAGGCATTCATTAAAACCTATCGGCTGGAGATAGGAAAAAAAATTGACTATGAAGGGCAACGACTAGTGGTGAAGGAAGTGGTGAAGAGGATTGCGAGACGAATCATGGATATTGATAAAGACTACACACCGTTTGTCATGGAAGCAGTGGAGCAGGAGGGGTTGTTGTATAATGTGAAGATCA
>JAYVBN010000159.1:0-2388 GCA_043750455.1 Bacteroidia bacterium
GGGTCTAGCGGAAGGAATCAAACGCGTTGCCGAAGCACTTAATAAGCATGAAGTAGAATACATGTTTGTAGGTGGCGTTGCTGTTAGCTTTTACGGAAACCCAAGACCTTCATTGAATCTTCCAAAAGACGTTGAATACGACATTGACGTGTGGTATCAAGCTGCTAACGACAACTTCATTAAGCTCATTGGTGGAATATCTGAAATAAGTCCAGAATTAAAGGGCGAGCTGGATAAAATAGTATTTGATCCTAAAAAGACGTTTATAAAATTTAGTCTAGATGAATTTCATTTCGACTTTCTCCCAGAACTTGTTGCGTTTTATCACAAGGATTTCAAGAGGTGTTTTACAAGTAGAGAAGTTGGGGAAATTGACGGTGTTAAATTCAATGTCATTTCAAAAAATGACTTGCTCCTAGATAAGGAGAAATTAGCTAGAGACAAGGATGTAGCTGATTTAGAAAATCTTAAGAAGAATTCTTTTAAGGGCTTCGTACGATAGACAACATTCTTTTCTACTTTCCTAACAGATCGATTGGTAACATTATTTGAACACTCACCAGAACTTCAAAGGTGTTTCCCGATGCTACGATCGGGACAGGCAGCACCTAATTTTTCTTTTGTCCTTTTTGCCCCCGCCTTGCGGGATGAAACACTTGATGCAAAAAGAACGAAAAAAATCAAGGCCGCTTGATGCTTCCCCGCTCATGCCAACGCGCCACCTCGCCAAGCGGCCGAGCCATCGCGCGGTGTCGGCTATTAATTGTAAATTCATTTGGGTATATGTCAAATATGACATATACTTGTATGGGAAACAATATGGATAAGCCGCTGGTTTGGCTGCACGGTGAAGTATAAACACCACCTTTTTCAGTGGCTGCTCGCATTGAGGCTGGTCTGTTACTGCGCAGGCTTCAGCAGGGTGAAAAGCTATCCATGCCCCACTCTCGTCCAATGCCCTCCATCGGCAAACGGTGCCACGAGCTTCGTATAGATGATGCGAATGCAACTTGGAGAATTATATATCGGACCGATCAAGATGCGATTGTCGTTTTGGAAATCTTTGAAAAGAAAACTCGACAAACGCCTCAGCAAGTGATTGACAATTGCAAGCAAAGGATTCGAAAGTATGATGATAACTAATAAAAAGAGTATAGAAATGAATAGTGCAAAGAAAAGACGTCTTGAAGCAAATGGATGGAAGGTTGGTAGTACAGCGGAATTTCTGAACCTTTTACCCGAAGAAGCTGCCTATGTTGAGCTTAAACTTGCCTTGAGCAAAGCTCTCCAAGATCTACGCAGATCTAAAAAACTCACTCAAGTTGACCTCGCCAAACGTATAAAATCAAGTCAATCAAGAGTAGCCAAGATGGAGGCTGCTGATACCTCGGTCACTATGGACCTTATGTTTCGCTCACTGTTTGCACTTGGCGCATCAAGAAAAAAGGTGGTTGGAATGCTAGGTTAGCAAATCTTTTAAACATAACACAAAGTTACGGGCGTGCGGAATAGAAAGCCGCAAGGGTTCGCGGAGTTTATCCCGCTTTTTCAGCGGGGCCTGCTCGTAAAAAAATCTCCACCCTCCCAGCTGGCCATTTATAGGGTGTTGGGAAAAAGGGATTGCGAAAAGGCAACAGTAATATTATCGATCCATGATTTGGAATAGTCATCCAAGCTTTGGAAAAGGAAAGATAGAAATGCTCAAAATTGTTCAAAATAAAGCAATTTTAAAGGGTGGGTTAATTCTTGAGAATTACGAGAATGAGAAACATAAAATAAAATACCATGAACACCTTTTCAATGAACATTTTTGTAGTGGAAGATGATCCATTTTATCAGGAGATGGTTTCGTCCTATCTTCAAGGTCTTGGACATACGACTCGTGCTTTTTCTACAGGTGAAGAATTTTTAAAGCACTTGAACAGTAAACCCGATCTGGTAATCCTTGATCATAATCTGGAAAGTGAACTTAAGGGCGATGACGTATTAAGAATAATAAAATCAGAGCAAAGTCAAATTCCAGTGATTTACTTTTCCGGTGAGGAAAGGGTTTCTTTGGTTTCTGATGCCTATAAGTTTGGTTCCATGGATTTTATTAATAAGGATTGTGCGAGTTTATTAAGGTTGAAATTGGCACTTGAAAAAATTGAACAGAAAAAAGTGCTCGAGATGAAGAAGACAAAAACAAATACACGCCTGGCTTTACTAATTGCTGCAGCAGTAATTTCTTCATTTGCCCTATTTTTCTTATTTTAATTAGCTTACTTTGGAATGAGGTATCTGGGGTAAGGATACATAACTAATTAAATGAGCTCATTCAAAATATTTATTGTTGAGGATGATGCGATGTACGGTGAAATATTGAAGTATCACCTTTCGCTTAATCCT
>JAYVBN010000160.1:0-2339 GCA_043750455.1 Bacteroidia bacterium
CCATGAGGGATTTGTGGGGCAACTGACGGCAAGTGGCTCTGGGTTACAAAGTGCGCTAACAGTCTTCAGATGGCAGGGTGGCATAAGGAATTCCATAGCGCACGACCAATTTAGCTAGGCAAATACAAGTTGACTCAAAATTTTCTAACAACCCGCAAAATCATAACATTCCTGTCTTTGTTACTCTCGAAAGAGTGTTTAAATTAGAAAGGTGAATTAAGGTTCTAATAACTCCATAACCGACCATATCAAAAAGCATGTTACTAAAAGATTACTTTCTAGCTTCAGATCATCCAGAAAAGGACTCCTTCGACAAATTGCTTGATAAAATTTCTCTACGCACCGATTTCTTTTCATACATCACGCACTATAAGCCAGGGCGTTTTCTTTGCACCAGCCCATCCATTGAATTAATCACCAGTTTTAGTGTCAAGCAATTTGAAGATGAGGGAGTGAACTTTTTTGTTAGCCGCATACCGCATGAAGACACACTTGCAATTCTAAAAGCTCAGTCTGAATATTTTATCAAAGCCCTAGAACCCGACTTCGACCAATCGGCTCCGTTTGTTCTTGACATGCCTTGCAGATTGCCAAAATCTGATGGAAGCATCATAGTTCTTGTTGGTTCAGGAATACCTCTTAGCTACATACCTAGTGGCGCGATTGATTTTACTTTAATGATTGCCTATCCTCAAAGAATGGACGAGGCTGAGGAAAAAAAAGTAAATAAGGAAATTCATGATTTGCTAACTAGCGTGAAAATCCTCTATCACAAAATCTACGTTTCACCTAAAATAGAACAAAATAAAATTTCAACACCAGTTGAAATTGTTACCAGCAAAGGCGCAAATCACTTTTTGACAGTCAAAGAAAAAAAAATACTTCAGATGATTGCTCAAGGATCATCTTCCAAGGAAATTGCCATTTCAATGGGGATCTCAGAAAACACGGTAGAAAGCCACCGTAAAAACATGCTGCAAAAATTTGAAGCAAAAAACACAGCAGAACTGGTCACAAAAGCAACCAAATTATATTGGCTGGAATAAAGCACTCTCTTAATATGTTAGAGAACCTAGTTAAAAAAAATATCTTACCGAATGACAAGATTCTTCTAAAAGAAGTAGAGAGAGCTGCTTCCATGCCCAACTCTTTTTTGGCTGTTGTCAACTTTGCTAAACCAGGCTACGAGTTTGTCGGCCCAACTTGTCATGCTTTGACAGGATATTCCTGTGATGACTACTTAAAAGGCGGTTCTGAATTTATTTTTTCTATAACTACGCAGGAAACCTCTCTTGCAATAATTCAAAACCAAATATCTTTTTCATTGGAAACTAAACTACCAGGTTTCGACCCCCGTAGCATTCGCATTCACGAACACCCGGTTGAATTCCGTTCTGGCTTTGGTTACCCAAAAACTTTGATTACTCTCGGACTTCCTCTCACATACACTATCAATTCGGATATGGAATTCGGTTTAGCCTTGCACGCAGAAGTAAAAAGTGAGATAATTAAACAGTGTAAGGAGAGGCTTACACGCATTAAAGAACGACACAATACTGTTTACCAACATGCTGCCTTGCAAAATAGAAAAGACCCCTTAAACAAAGTGTTTGTGCAAAAAAGACCTAATCAAAACTTAACCACTCGTGAGGAAGAAATCCTAAAGCTCATGGCCAAAGGATTTACGTCAGCTGAAATTGCAGCAGCGCTTTTTATAGGAGAAAACACAGTAGAAACTCATCGGAAAAATATCTTTCAAAAATTTGAAGCCAAAAATATAGCCGAACTCATTAAAAAAGCAAGTAAACTATATTGTTTAGAGTAATTCACTATGGAACTGGAAATCAAATCCCTTATTGATAGATACCTCTTACCGGATGACGATAGGTTTCTTGAAATATTTACTGAGGCTTGCACTCAAGCCGAAACCTTTACAGCGGTGTCGACACCGATACAACGAAAAATTCATTACATGACGCCAACCTGCTATGAAATGACCGGCTATCCTGCTGATCAATTCATGCAAGGGGGTTACGAATTCTTGTTTTCTGTAACCGCGCCTGAATCAATACCAAGCCTTCTTCACAATATTCAAAGCAGTTTTGCGCAATCAACATTATCAGATTACGATCCTCGCTCCACCGTATTGCATGAGTTTATTAACGATTTCATAAAGCCCGATGGAAACCGGGTAACATTATTGACAACGGCTATTGTGCTAAGCTATGCGGCAACAGCATATCCTGAAAATATCATTTCGATGATTTCCCCAGACAAACCGGAATTGCGATCAGCATGCAGTGCGCTCCTTACCCGATTGAAAGAACGACACAATCAAA
>JAYVBN010000161.1:0-2889 GCA_043750455.1 Bacteroidia bacterium
TCTCAATCCGATAGAAGCCTGGAATGGAAAATATTCTATCCGAGGCTTGCAGGTGACGAGCAGCGAAACCGATCTGAAGATCAATGCCGTGGGGAAAAGTAACTTCACCATCGTAAAGGAAAGTAAAGACGGTGGCGGAAGCATCTCTTTTGATTTGCGTAACGTGCGGTTGGTTAATACAAGAGTAAGTTATGACGATCAACAATCGCACCTGCATCATATTTTCGGTAGCGAAAAACTGGTGGCTTCGATCTCCACAAAAAATAATGTGTATGATATTATTGCAGATGGCGATCTACTGACTGAACAAATCGGCATAGGAAAAAATCTGTTCTTAAAAAACAAACTATTTGATGTCCATACTCAACTCACCTACGATGATGTGAAGAAAACAGTGGACATTAATCCCTCCACCTTAAAGACTAATGCCTCCACTTTTGATGTTTCGGGAAATTATCTATTCAAAGACAAAAACATCATTGACATAGCCGCCACCGGAAAAGATACTGACATTCAAACGTTGTTGTCGCTTTTACCGGATGAACTCAGCCAAAAACTAAAACAATATGAAAGCAAAGGTGATATCTATTTTAATGTGAGCTTAAAGGGAGAGATCAGTGAGCAAAAAAGTCCATTCATTTCCACCAGCTTTGGGTGCAAGGATGCTACGCTATTCCATCCTGATTATAAATCCAGAATTGAGCATGCCAATCTGGAGGGCTCCTTTGCAAGTGCATCTTTTACGCAGCTATCACGTGCAGAATTATTCCTTAAAAATATATCAGGCGACTTAAATGGAAAAGCATTTACCGCCAATCTGGCCATGCAAAATCTGGAGGATCCTTATTTATCGTTTGACTTTAAAGGAGACCTTGAAGCTGCTGATATCTTAAATTTTTATCCATTACCTGAAATAAAAGAACTGATGGGCAGCATCAAAGCTGACTTCTCCTTTGAAGGGAAGGTTTCACTGTTAAAAAAGAAAGCGACAGCTCAGCAAGTGCGCACGTCCGGGTCAATTGAAATGAACCAGGTCAATTTCAGTTATGGAAAAACAGGAATTCATTTCAAGGATTTGAATGGTACTTTTCAATTCAATAGCAATGATCTGGCGCTCAGTCAGGTGAGCGGTCGATTTGAAAACAGTGATTTTCTTCTCAACGGTTTTTTCAAAAACATTGTCACCTTTCTTTTTTTTGATGACCAGCCCGTAGGAATTGAAACTGATTTGAAATCGGATTTTCTGGATGTTGATCAACTTTTTTCGATCGGCTTTACCGGAGACTCTTCAGACTACAAGTTCAGCATATCACCAAACTTGCATTTGAATTTCAATTGTGACGTAAAGGCATTAAAATACAAACGCTTTAAGCCAACAGACATCAAAGGCGATCTCCTGGTTAAAAACCAAGTTGCTGTTTCAAGAAATATTTTGCTCAAAGCCATGGGGGGCGATTTAACGCTTAACGGAATTGTAGATGCGAAAAACCCCAAAGCCATTGACGTCATCAGCTCGTTCAAACTGAATGGTGTTCATGTTGATAGTATATTTTATGTTTTTGAAAATTTCCATCAAGATTTTATTGAAGATAAACATTTGAAAGGCCAGACAGATGCTGATGTTTCCCTCGAAATGACCTTGAATCGAAAATTAAATCTCATTCCGGAAACGCTAATTGCCGATATCAGTGCCACTATCAAAAACGGAGAACTTAATAATTTTGATCCACTCCAGGATCTAAAAAAATACCTAGACGATGAGACGCTTGCGCGGCTACGCTTTGCTGATTTAAAAAATGACATCCACATCGAAAACAAGATTATCTATATTCCACAAATGGAAATTCGCAGCAATGCGACCGTTCTTCAGGTAAGTGGCACGCACACCTTCGATCAAAAAATTGATTATCGGATAATCGCACCTTTGCGAAACAAAAAGAAAATCGACCCTGACGAATCGTTTGGCGCCATTGAAGAAGATAAATCAGGAAAGGCTAAAGTTTTTCTCAAAGTTATTGGCACTACAGATGAATTTGATGTGAGCTACGACAAGACAGCCCTGAAGAAGAAACTTGGCAACGACATGAAAAAAGAAGTTCAGGAATTAAAAGAAGCCTTCCGACTTAAAGGCAAGAAGAAAAAGAAAGAACTGGAGGTTGAAAAAGACGAATATTTTGATTGGGAGAATCCGAATTAAACTTTTATAATTGACAGTTGACAACTTTATTTTCAATCAGGCAATAGCTTCTTTCAAAAAATCATTCAATGGCTTTAAGGTCTTGCACGAGTCGGCAACAGTTTTGATAAATTTTTTGTCTTTAACCTGCACATCAGTGAATGGGTGGGACACGATGTAACTTTTGTTTTTGAGAAAATCTAAATAAGGATGATCTTTTGGATAACCCTTAGGAGCTGTTTTCAGTTTATCGAAATCATCAAGCTTCGAAAAGAGTTTTTTGAACTTCCTGTCATCCAAGACTTTTAAGAACCCCTTGGTATTGTAATCAATTTCCTGACGAATCTTTGCCAGGTTTGGTGCATCAGGCATGTATATTCCACCCGCTACAAAACTTTTGTTGCCAGGTTCAATGTGAATGTAATAACCTGGCTCTTGCTCCATTTTGCCATTAGCAGAAAAACCGGCACCCATATTTATTTTATATGGCCGTTTATCTTTGCTAAACCTAACATCGCGATATATGCGGAAACCCATTTTTCTGGGGTTCAATGCGTCCAGGCTATCATCGAACTTTAGTAATTCAGTATGAAAAGCTTCCAGAAAATCCTCAAAGCTTGCTTTCGCCAATAAGTACTTTGGTTTATTTTTTTCAAACCACACGCGGTCGTTATTTTTCGCAATGTCCTTTAAGAATTTTAGGATAGCATTAG
>JAYVBN010000162.1:0-5004 GCA_043750455.1 Bacteroidia bacterium
CGGACAGCCTACTACAACTGACTATGTAGGCGGTTTTGTATACACCAACAACGCCTTGAGTTTTTTCAGTTCACCGGAAGGAAGGGTGGTGAAGAATGGAAGTAATTTTGAGCATCAGTATGCGATCACCGATCACCAGGGAAACACGCGAGTGGTGTTTGGCTCTCAGCCTCCCGCACCTGTCTCCTATAAAGCCACGCTTGAGAATAACACAAACCCCACAGAAACGATTGACTTTAAAAACTATCCAGTGGCAGGTGGAAGCAGAAGCGCCCTTGAATTGTTTGATCACACAGACTTTAGTGGC
Source organism: Bacteroidia bacterium (assembly GCA_043750455.1). GTDB lineage: Bacteria > Bacteroidota > Bacteroidia > Cytophagales > Cyclobacteriaceae > ELB16-189. The sequence continues at coordinate 308 of JAYVBN010000162.1, forward strand.
ACAACATACACGTACTCTCATTTGCTTAATGGGGGCGCTGGTGCGCAATCGCAGGTAGGTCTTGCCAGATCATTCAAGGTAAACCCTGGGGAAACATTGCATGCCGAAGTGTATGCTAAATACTGGAACGTGACAAGCAACGCGAGCAACATTTCGGGTTTTGCTGCTGCACTTACAGGTGCGTTTGGTGTGAGCGCAGGTATGCCGGGGGAGTTTGGCAAGTCATATGCAGCACTCAATAGTTACGGTGGAGCAGTTGCAGCGGCTGGTGGCTCCGGAAGTAGTGGGGCACCCAAAGCATTTATAACGGTGCTGTTATTTGATAATAATTTTAATTTTGTGGATGTGGCGTATGACCAGATCGATGTGAATGCAGTGCAAACAGGAGTGAGCCCCAAGGCAGCCTTTGACCTGCTGAGCCGAGATGTGACCATCAAAGTGGCGGGCTATGCCTATGTGTATATCTCAAATGAAAACCCCACGCAGGTAGACGTATTCTTCGATGATCTGACCATCACGCATACGAAGACCAATGTGGTGCAATACAACGAGTATTACCCGTTCGGTTTGCAAACGGCTAACTCCTGGACACGCGATAATACAACTGGAAACAACTATTTAGCTAATGGAGGGACTGAACTAAACACAACATCTAATCTTTACGATTTGGATTACAGAAACTATGATCCGATTCTGGGGAGGATGAATGGGATTGACCCGATGGCGAGTAAGTATGCAAGCCATACTCCTTATAATTTTGCCTTTAATGATCCGGTAACTTTTAATGATCCGAGCGGAGCTGATCCATTGTATAATGAAACAACCAGAGCGGCAATGGGAGAAACTATGCAGGGCGGTTATTTTAAGCCTCGCATTATGGACAACGGAGTTTTTGGGAGGCCATACTCCAGTGGAAGTGTAATCTTAAATAATATCGGATTTACCAATGTGAATACTTGGCGTTTGCTATCTAACGCATGGAGCAGTGTTGGTGTGGGGCAAACAGGATTCTGGCATGTGAGTAACGGATCAGTTGTTTCGGGTGGTGTTATTGATGAAGCAAAAAGGACAATCGTATCTTGGGTTGGATCTGCCCCATCAGATTATAATACTGCAGCGAGCATAATTATTGGAGAAACGGTTTCCAACATCGTAAAGACCGGGGGTTGGAGATACACTGCTCAACAAGCGAGCTCTTACGTGGATGTACTCGGGATGTTGGCAAAGGAAGCTGGGATAACTTCCAATAATATTTTTTACAATGCCACCATGTTGGAAAATGTTGATGTAGTTGATGAGCGTCCGAGCAATTTAAGTTCTTTAAGCTTAGGTTTTGATGTCGGAACTACTGTGATGAGCATTGAATTCGCAATTCAAGAAATCTTAATGGGTGCTGATTTAGTTAAGAAAGCACAGCTGGAAAAATATCTTAATAGAATTGGTCGCGTTACTGGAGTGTTAGACGCTGTTCAACATGGGACCGAAACTTACGGGAACATTCAAAAGTATGGTTGGGCTGATTCAAGAACCTTGCTTAGTGCAGGAAAGACTGGTGTTGACATTTTCATGGTTCTTGGGAAGGCTAACCCGTATGTAAGAGGCGCGTGGGCGCTTTACAATACAGTTGAGGATTTATCCCCTTTTCTTAAACCCAAATAAATGAAATCGATTTTAAATTTTATAGCTTTTTACGTACCCTATCGTATTTGGAAGTATAACAAGGGTGAATCCGACCAAAAATTCAATACGATTATTACATTAGTTGGTCTGTTGATGATTAAGCTACTTTCCATTTTTTTATTAGCAAATACATTTATTAACCAAGCTACTCCAATTGAATGGAAAGGAAGAATGATAGCTAAGTATGTTGTAGGTCCGATAATTCTGCTTGTCTTATTTTTTTGGATTAATAAATTTTATAAAACCAATAAGGAACTCTACGAAGAGCGCTTTGTCTACTATGATGCTATGCAAGGGGCGGATCTCTTGAAAATGAAAGTAGCTTTCATTTTTTATATCCTCTTATTGTTTTCGTTTTTTGTTTTTAGTTTGGGGTCAGGAAGAATATTTGGAGCACCATAATATTGTCGTAAAGGCTGGATTTTAACCCCATCAGAGTCACCGCCTCGGGACTCTGATGACTCAAAACAAAAAATGAGGTGAGATAGTCTATTGATTAACAAAAGCAGTAGTAAATTAAAAAAGTAATTGTCAACACACACCCATCATACCGAGCACAACGAGACTTACTTTTGTACCATCACGTGCTACAAATGGCTTTCGCTAATCGAAGAAGCAAATGCATACGATGCCGTGTACAATTGGTTCAATCATCTGATAAAAGATGGATGCCAGGTGTGCGCTTATGTAATAATGCCTAATCATATCCATATTCTGCTTTTCCCCACTCGACTTGAAAAATCTCTCAGCAAACTTGTTGGCGAAGGGAAACGCTTTCTTGCCTATGACATCGTAAAGAGGTTGAAGAGTTTAGGAAAGATTGAATTACTGAACCAATTAGAGGAGGTGTGGAGGCAAATGAAGTGGTCAAGGGTAAGAAGCATCAAGTCTTTCGTCTTTCATTTGATGCCAGGATTTGTGTGGATCAAAAAATGATTGAGCAGAAGCTGGATTATATCCATTCTAATCCGATAAAAGGGAAGTGGAATTTGGCGAAAGATTTTTTGTCTTATTCCCATTCCAGCGCAAGATTTTATGAAGAAGGAGTTGATGAAAGAAGTTTGGTCACGCATTATAAAGATGTTAACATCAGAGCCCCCTTCGGGTGACTCTGATGGGGTTAAGGGCGGAGACCCTGCGAGGACTGAGGACTGATCTGTTGTTGAGATTAAAATAGAGTAACTGAAAGTTGAACTGATTTTTTAAATGAGATTGAGATTAGCCATATTCATAATTTTCGCAAGCCAGTGTGCGGTAGCGCAAGTTGTCGATTTGGATAGCCTTAGACTACCAGGCAATGATTTTATGCATGGCGCACAGTACAAAACAGATTCAATTAAATCCAGCTTTAAGTCACAACTCGATTCCATTTCTATTCCGGGAGACAGCATTGCAAGGGTAGCTATCCAAAAAGCAGAGTCCATCCGATCCGGATTTCAGTCCAGCGTAGACAGTCTGCAAAATTCTTACACGTCATCTCTTTCCAAAATAGATGCACAGCTCAATACAGTTCAGCAAGAAATTGATAGCCTTCAAAGCCATCAACTTCCAACCGATAAGCTAACTCACAAAATGGATAGCCTTACAAGTTTGCGTCCCAAAGAACTGGAAAAGATGACTCAAAAAATGGCGGAGTTGAAAAGCAAGGCAAACAAGGAATTGGGAGAAGTAAACCTGCCGCCACAATTGCAGGAGCCTATGGCAAAATTAAAACAATCCATACAAGGCTACCCGCTTCCCGGGCTTGATGGTAAAATGCCAGGCTTTGATTTACCTCAATTTGGTTTTTCGGGTAGCGATTATAAACTGCCATCAATGAATGGATTAGGTGATGTTGGTCAACTCGGGCAGATCAATCAGGTAGGTCAACTCAATCAGCTTAACCTCTCAGAGAAAATGCCGCAACTTGATAATGTTGTCCAGCCTATCGGGCAACTGAAAGACATCACCGGCAAAGTAGGAGAGTATGGCGCAGAGATAAAAGATATCTCTAGGCAGGTTGAAGAACTGAAAGACGTTGACAAAGCAGCCCAAACACAATTGTCAAAAATTGATGAAGTGCAAGGATTGCAAAAAGAAATGGGAGGCTTTGATCAGCTAACAGGTCTCGGGGGCACGGATGAAGAAGCTATGAAAGAAAGGTTAAAGCAAGTGGCGAAAGAAGAAGCGCTCACCACTTTAAAAGAACAAGCCACTGATCACTTTGCAGGCAAAGAAGAAGCAATAAAAAAAGCGATGGGCCATGTTTCAAAGTTAAAGTCAAAATACTCGGAAGTAAAAAGTCTGGAGGAACTACCCAAGCGTGTGCCTAATCCTATGAAGGGAAAGCCATTGATTGAACGCATCGTGCCGGGTCTAACCTTTCTTATCCAGAAAAAAGATGTGTTGTTATTGGATGTTAACCCTGTTGCCCGTTTTCGTTTTACCGGTCGCTTTACAGCTGGTCTGGGTTGGAACCAACGCCTCGCTTTTGAAGGTTGGAATTTGAAGGATCGTTCGTTGGTCTATGGGCCGCGCGCAGTTGCCGAATATAAATGGGGGAAGGGATTCCACTTCTTGTTTTCCCCGGAGCTTATGAAAACAAGCATTCCCCCGCAACTTCAACGGACTCCTATCGAGAGCAACAAAATGTGGGTAGCGGGAGTGTTTGGAGGTTTGAAGAAGGAGTTTACCGTCTACAAAAAGATCAAAGGCAATACGGAGATGCTTTACAATCTGATCAATACCCACGGTCGCAGTCCCTATGCTGATCGTTTTGTGGTGAGGTTTGGGTTTGAGTTCCCGATGAAGAAAAAGATGAAGCCATCACCACCTTTGTAGGTAACTCATCTTCTTAATTCTCCGTAGAGTCTCCGTCTAGGTCTCGGTCGAGTCGGAGACTTTGCGAAGAACGGAAAGTTGCACTCGCACCTCATCAAAGTAGCGGAAGGTGTGTGAGCAATGTGCACTTGTACCTGACCAAAGTAGAGAAGGCCTATAAGTAATGTACACTTGCATCTGACCAAAGAGCAAGAGGT
>JAYVBN010000163.1:0-7402 GCA_043750455.1 Bacteroidia bacterium
CTTCAACAATCCTCTTGACTTTATACCTAATTCGCAAAACCCTTTTTTCAATGACTTGTTTGTAGTGTTAGGCACAGGCACGCACGACATGTGCTGGAATGCGAACATGAAAATGGCAGACGTTTTACAAAAGAAAGGAATCAATCACTGGCTGGACGTAAGACAAAATGCGCAACATGATTGGCCGGTATGGCGCGAGATGTTTCCTCATTATCTGTCGTTGATCAGATGAGAAATAATAATCGGTTATGGGTATCGAATACTAATTTAATTGCAAACACCGATTACCAGTTCACATAATTAATGAAAGTTGTGCTCCACTAACAGGTGCATCAACAGGCACTAGATAGTCTCGCTTCGTATTCACTTCACGACACATCACACGGGTACGTTTAAGTTTACCTTTTTTAAACCAACGACCATGCAAACCAAAAACACTTCCTTCTGGGAGTTGCGATAGTAAAATGACTGAAGCCTGATTTCCGTCAAACTTTCTAAGTGCTGCAGTTAATTCTGAATCTGAAAATGATGAGGCTTTTGGATTGGTCATGTGTCGTTTTAGTACGGCCAAAAGTCTGGGTGGAAAAATCTCAGCGGTAAGAACAGGAATCATTAATTGTTGAAACGTTTTCTTCCACTGATCGCCATGAGCTTCTACACGATGACCGAAAATGGAGTGTGCTTCAAGGTGCGCCACTTCATGAACATAGGTTATCAGAAATGAATGAGGATGAAGATCAGAGTTAACGGTAATGCGTGGAGTTTGACCTGATCGAAAAGTAAAGTCACCAGCTTTAGTGATCCTAGCCTTGCGCAGCTTGAAGACAAATTTGTACTTCAGCCAAAGATTGAAACAATACTCTACAGCCGATGCAGGTATGTGCTGTTGAAGGGTTGTAAATACTTTGTCTTGAGTCACTCTAATTTTTAGTTCTTCTATAAACAAATCGGCATAAAAAAAAGGCTTTAGTTTTCTAAAGCCTTTTGGTTTCAATCATTTCAGATTGGCACGCAATAGATAATTACTGAGCTGCAGTAGTATCAGTTGCGGTTGTGTCTGCTGCAGGTGCTGCAGTTGTGTCAACAGCTTCGGTTGCTGCTTCTGTGCTCTCAGTAGTTTCAGTCTTACCACCACAAGCAACAAATGCAATTGCAAAACCGCATACCATTAACAATGCGATAATTTTTTTCATAGTTTACAGGTTTTAAAAATTTCTGCAAAGATACACGAATGGCCTGATTTTAAGGCAAGTGGTACAAAAATTTTATTTTTTTCTAAAAAACAAGCGTAAGGGTACCCCCTCAAAGTCAAAATTCGCCCTTATTTTATTTTCCAAAAACCGTACATAAGACTCTTGTATGTATTGGGGTAAATTACAAAAGAATGCAAACGATGGAGATTTAGCTGAGACCTGTGTAAGGTACTTTATTTGAATATGCTTGCCCTTTGTCGCAGCTGGTGGGTAATGAGCTATTTCGGGTAGAATAGCATCGTTCAATTGCGAGGTTGGTACCTTTTTGGTCTTATTATGGTAAACGGCCACCGCTTTTTCAATTACCTGAAAAATTCGCTGCTTGGTGAGCACAGAAGCGAAAATCACGGGTAAGTAGTCGATTGGCTTTAACCTGTCTTCAATTTCCTTCTTGAATTTATCCGAAGTTTTACTGTCTTTTTCAACCAGATCCCACTTGTTAACCATGATCACCATGCCCTTGCCTTGCTTTTGGGCCAGACTTATCAGACTCACATCTTGCGACTCCAGGCCTCGCTCGGCATCTACGATGTACACGCAAACATCACTATCTTCCAATGCTCTTAATGAACGTAGCACGGAATAAAACTCTATGTCTTCTGTTACTTTGGCCCGCTTTCGAATGCCAGCTGTATCAATCAGAATAAAATCGTTGCCAAACATTTTATAATGCGAGTGAATGGCATCGCGGGTTGTTCCGGCTTCGTCAGTAACAATGCTGCGTTCATGACCAAGCAGTACATTCAGAAAAGAAGACTTGCCTACGTTGGGTCTGCCTAAAATAGTAATCTTAGGGATACCAGCATCAGGATCTTCAACACCTTCACTTGGAAATACTTTTATCAACTCATCTAAGAGTTCTCCCGTTCCCGATCCGTTTTCGGATGAGATCGGATACACCTCACCCATTCCTAACTGATAAAACTCATTTGCTTGCGCGGATTTGTTTGGTGTATCTGCTTTGTTGGCGGCAACGAATACTGGCTTTTTTGATTTGCGAATGATATTGGCAAACTCCTGATCATAGCCCGTTAGTCCAGTTTGACAATCCACCATAAAGATTACGGCTATCGCCTCTTCGATGGCGTGTTCCACCTGTTTGCGTATCTGCGATTCAAACTTATCATCGGATCCTGTTACGTACCCACCGGTATCAATAATGGTAAAAAACTTTCCTGTCCACTCGGCATAACCATAATGACGATCGCGGGTAACGCCCGGCATGTCATCCATAATCGCCTGACGCTTTTCTACCAATCGGTTAAAAAATGTAGACTTCCCAACGTTGGGTCTACCTACTATTGCTATAACATTTGCCATTTCTAATGATTTGAAAATTTGATGATTTGGAGATTTGATGATTCTCTCCTTATTACTTGTTGACTTAACCTTATTCTATATAACCGAAACGCTTTAACTTATCTTTTTCTTTCCTCCAGTTATCAGCCACCTTTACATGCGTTTCAAGAAAAACCTGTTTACCAAAGAATGCTTCCAAATCTTTCCGGGCTTCTGTGCCAACTTTCTTTAATGAACTTCCTGCTTTACCGATAAGTATTCCTTTTTGCGAATCGCGCTCAATAAAAAGTATGGCGCGTATGCGAATGATTTTGTCTTCTTCTTTGAAGGATTCAATTGAAACTTCCGTGCTGTAGGGAATCTCCTGCTCGTAGTTCAAAAATATTTTTTCGCGGATAATTTCCGATGCGAAAAAACGCTCCGACCTATCCGTCATTTCATCTTTCGGATAATAAGCCGGATGCTCTGGCAACATGTTTTTGATTGTGGTCAACACCTTGTCAAGGTTTTCACCTGTCTTTGCGGAAACAGTGATGATTTCAGTTTCAGGTAACTGGGTTTTCCAATACGTTACTTTATCTTCCACGGCTGATCCTTTGCCCAGGTCAATTTTATTCACCAATAATAAAATAGGTGTGTTTACTTTCTTTAATCTCGCAAAAGTATCTTCATCATATTTTTGATCTAATTCTACTACGAGTAGAATCAAATCAGAATCTTCCAACGAGATATTGACATAACTCATCATCGCCTTTTGCAGCTCATACTTAGGTTCTAAAATGCCAGGAGTATCGGAATACACAATCTGAAAGTCGTCACCGTTGAGCATACCCATTATTCGGTGCCGGGTGGTCTGTGCTTTGTTGGTGATAATGGAGAGATTTTCGCCCACTAGCTTATTCATAAGGCTGGACTTACCCACATTGGGCTTTCCAACAATACTTACAAACCCAGCTTTGTGCGGTGTGGACATACTTTTAAGGCAATCTGGCCGCAAAAGTACGGTTTATTTAGGGAATGAGTTGGAGGGAAAGAGGTTGCTGGCTTTCATTTAACAAGAGTTGCCAACCTTTTGAAGATTGGCAACCAAAATAATAAATCTCTTTATTCAAGACTACATCGACTTCTTAGACATAAGTGGCGTAACACCCATATTGTACCACGTGAAGGCAAACTGATCGGCACTTACTTCAATTGCTTTGGAAAGATTAGAAGAACCATGACCTGATTTTGTTTCAACGCGAATCAAGACTGGGTTATCACCCACATGGTTTTCCTGCATAGTTGCCGCAAACTTATACGAGTGGGCAGGAACAACACGATCGTCATGATCGGCTGTTGTTACTAACGTGGCCGGATAAGCAGTGCCAGGTTTAAAGGCATGAACGGGAGAATATTTCTTTAAGTATTCAAACATTTCTTTCGAATCTTCTGCCGTTCCATAATCATATGCCCAACCTGCACCCGCGGTGAACTTGTTATAACGCAACATGTCCATTACACCAACTGCAGGCAACGCTACTTTCATGAGATCAGGACGCTGCGTCATGGTGGCGCCAACGAGTAGTCCACCATTAGATCCGCCTTGAATAGCAAGGTAATTTGAAGAGGTATATTTTTCTTTGATCAGGTATTCACCGGCCGCAATGAAATCATCAAATACATTTTGCTTATTCATCTTTGTGCCGGCAAGGTGCCACTTCTCTCCGTATTCACCACCACCGCGTAGGTTAGGCTGGGCATAAACACCACCGTTTTCTAACCATACAATTCGTGAAGTGGAAAATGATGATGTTAAGCTTATGCTAAATCCGCCATACGCATAAAGCATGGTTGGATTCTTTCCATTAAGTTCAATTCCCTTTTTATGAGTGATGAACATCGGAATTTTTGTACCGTCTTTGCTGGCGTAGAACACCTGCTTTGTTTCATAATCCTCTGAATTGAAATCCACTTTTGGTTTTTCATAAAGCACAGACTTGCCAGAGGCAAGATCATATTTAAAAATGGTAGCCGGATAAGTGAATGAAGTGAAATTATAGTAAACTTCCTTGTCGCCAACCTTGCCTCCAAAGCCACCTGCACTTCCCATGCCAGGCAACTCAACTTCGCGCTCTAACTTTCCTGCGTAGTCAAATTGTTTGATAAGGGTGCTGGCATCTTTCAAATAATTGATCAACATCTTTTTTCCGGCTGTACTTACGCCTTCCATAGCTTGTTCTGTTTCAGGGATAATATCTTTCCAGTTTTCTACAGCAGGTTTGGCAAAATCAACTTCAACAATTTTGCTATTAGGGGCATTCAGGTTTGTTTGTATAATCAGCCGGCTTCCATCATTGTCAACGATGCTGTGGTCGTTATCAAAATTTCCAACAATAGCTACCAATTTTCCTTTAGCGTCTTTCAGGTCTTGTGCATAGAGTTCATTGCCAGTTGTGCTGGTAGATGCTGAGATAATCAGGAAGCGTTCGTCTTCAGTAAGGCCGGCACCGGCATATCTTCTTGGAGTTTTTTCGCCACCAAAAATCATCACATCTGATTTTTGTGGTGTATTTAGTTTGTGATAGAAGATCTTATGGTATTGAGTCTTGGCACTTAGCTCGCTTCCTTTCGGCTTATCATAACTGCTGTAATAGAAACCTTCATTACCTCTCCACGAAATGCCGGTGAATTTCAAGTCACGTAACGTATCGCCAATCATGGCTTTGTCTGCCGTTTTGATCACAACGGCTTTGCGCCAATCCGATCCTCCTTCCTGAACCAGATAGGCTGCCATTGATCCATCTTTTGTAAAAGAAACTCCACCCAATGCCGAGGTGCCGTCTTTTGAAAACCCGTTTGGATCAAGAAATATTTCGGGTTGTCCATCAATTCCTTTTTTGCGATAGAATACGCTTTGATTTTGCAGGCCATTATTTTTATAGAAGTAAAAATAATCTCCTTCTTTAAAGGGTGCGGTCAGACGTTCGTAGTTATAGACTTCTTCCAATCGTTTTTTAATCTGATCCCGAAAAGGAATTGCATTCAGATAACCAAACGTCACTTCATTTTGCGATTTCACCCACTCACCCGTTGCTTTGGTAGTGTCATTCTCCAGCCAGCGATAAGGATCAGAAACCTTAGTATCGAAATAAGTGTCCACTGAATCTGTTTTGACAGTGGCTGGATATTTCATGCTGATGGCTTGCTCTTTTGGTGAATTACATGAAGCAAGTGCCACTAAAAGGCAGATCAGTACAAGTGTGTTATTTTTCTTCATAAAAAGTTTGATTAGCAGATATACAAATTGATGCGACAGATTAGTAAAATAGGTCTTTAATTAATCCACTCAAATCCCGTAAAGGGCACAAGCACTGTTGGAATTTTGATGCCATCTTTTGTTTGGTTGTTTTCCAGGATAGAGGCAACTATGCGGGGCAATGCCAGAGCACTTCCATTCAAGGTGTGAAGAAGTTGTGTTTTTCCTTCTTTGTTTTTGTAACGTAGTTTTAGTCGGTTCGCTTGAAATGTTTCGAAGTTGCTGACAGAGCTTACCTCAAGCCAACGTTGCTGGGCAGCGGAGAATACTTCCATGTCGTACGTCATGGCAGAGTTTATTCCCATATCGCCAGCGCACAATAATAATTTGCGATAAGGAAGTTCTAATTTTTCTAAGAGGCTTTGTACATGCAAACACATTTCGTCAAGTACGGCATAAGACTCTTCTGGCTTTCTGATTTGAACAATTTCTACTTTATCAAATTGATGAAGGCGATTCAATCCGCGCACGTGCGCACCCCAGCTTCCTGCTTCTCTGCGAAAGCAAGGTGTATAGCCAGCGTTTTTTATGGGCAGGTCGTTTTCACTCAACATCACATCACGATAAAGATTGGTGATGGGCACCTCTGCTGTTGGGATTAAATAAAGTTTGTCTTCGCCAATAAAATACATCTGTCCTTCTTTATCAGGAAGCTGCCCTGTTCCATACCCCGAAGCTTCGTTTACTACAATGGGTGGTTGTATTTCTGTATAACCAGCCTTGTCTGCTTCATTCAAAAAGAAATTAATAAGAGCACGTTGCAGTTTGGCACCTTTGCCTTTATAAACAGGGAAGCCTGCACCGGAAATTTTAATACCGAGATCAAAATCGATGATGTCATACTTCTTGATCAACTCCCAATGAGGCAAGGCATCGGCAGGCAATTGGGGTATCTCGCCATGCTCGTAGACATTAATATTATCTTCTGCGCTTTTACCAGAGGGTACTTTTTCGTGAGGTACGTTGGGAATGGCGTATAATCCTTTCAGTACTTTTTCTTCAAACACAGAGAGATCACTCTCCAAACTTTTTATAGTATCCTTATCGGCTGCAATGGAAGTGCGAAGACCAGTAGCCACATCAGCCTTTCCGGTTTTCATGAGTTCACCAACCTTTTTTGAATCGGTATTGGATCGGGCTTTTAAGTCATCCAGTTTTTTTTGCGTGTCTTTTCTATTCTGATCTGCTTCCAAAACTGTTTGTAACAGTTCTTCCACATTTTTTATTCCGCGCTTATTCAACCCTTCGATAACTTTTTCTTTGCTTTCGCGGATGGTGCTTACTTGTAACATTTACAATAGAATTTAAGTGGTCAAAATTACAGTAAAAAATTGCCACTGATTCACAGATTATTAAAAACTCGTTTTACTGATAGGGAGGCAGTCTCGATTTACTTTTTAAGTATATGCACCTATTGCAAATTGGCGGGCAAGTATCATCACTGCAAAAATTTTCAATTCTGATCAGGGTGTGACTTCCTTAATCTGTGCATCTGTGGCGATTATTTTTTGCTCTTGGTTTGATAATATTCAATTTTGACCTATACTTGCAG